>NZ_LOVS01000135.1:0-104756 GCF_001523835.1 Burkholderia sp. ABCPW 14
GGATCGCGTTGAGCACTTGCAGGTTCGGCAGGCTCACATTGCCTCGCTGTCGCGGCAGGCAATGTTCGATCTGTTTGAATTGGGCTTCGGAGATTTCCATCCCCGAAGCATAACCTTAAATCAATGTAGTGTGAACACGCCCTAGGCGCGCGCCGGCGCGCTTCTGCCGATCCGCGCGTACCCGCCCTCGCCGGGCGAGAACGAGTCGCTGCGCGCGACGGGCCACCACGTCTCGTACAGCGAGAAGCCGCAATGGTCGCCGTTCAGCAGCGCACCCGGCTCCAGATACTTGAGCAACTGCGACATCAGCCGCACTTCGTGCGGCGCGACGCGCTGCACGATGTGATGCGCGCGCAGCTCGGACGGATGCGACAGCCCCGCCGCCTGCACGAGCTCCTGCAGCGCGTGCAGCGTGTTGCGATGGAAGCCGTGGACGCGCTCCGCCTTGTCCGGCACGACGAGCGCGCGCTGGCGCACCGGGTCCTGCGTCGCGACGCCCGTCGGGCAGCGGTCCGTATGGCAGTGCTGCGCCTGGATGCAGCCGACCGCGAACATGAAGCCGCGCGCCGAGTTCACCCAGTCCGCGCCGATCGCGAGCGTGCGCGCGATGTCGAACGCGGTGATGATCTTGCCGCTCGCGCCGAGCTTCACCTGCTCGCGCAGCCCGATCCCGACGAGCGTGTTGTGCACGAGGAGGAGCCCTTCCTGCAGCGGCACGCCGACATGATCGGTGAATTCGAGAGGCGCCGCGCCGGTGCCGCCTTCCGCGCCGTCGACGACGATGAAGTCCGGCACGATGCCTGTCTCGAGCATCGCCTTCGCGATCCCGAAGAATTCCCACGGATGGCCGACGCACAGCTTGAAGCCCGTCGGCTTGCCGCCCGACAGCTCGCGCAGCCGTTCGACGAACTCGAGCAGCCCGCGCGGCGTCGAGAACGCCGAATGCGCGGCGGGCGACACGCAATCCTTGCCCATCGGCACGCCGCGCGTCTCGGCGATCTCGGGCGTGATCTTCGCGGCGGGCAGCACGCCGCCGTGGCCGGGCTTCGCGCCCTGCGACAGCTTCACCTCGATCATCTTCACCTGCGGGTCGCGCGCCTGCTTCTCGAACTTGTCCGGATCGAACGAGCCGTCGTCGCGGCGGCAGCCGAAGTAGCCGGAGCCGATCTCCCAGATGATGTCGCCGCCGTGCTCGCGGTGATATTTCGACAGCGAGCCTTCGCCCGTGTCGTGCGCGAAGCCGCCTTTCTTCGCGCCCAGGTTCAGCGCGCGGATCGCATTCGCCGACAGCGCGCCGAAGCTCATCGCCGAAATGTTGAAGATCGAGATGTCGTACGGCGCTTGGCGCATCGCGCCGACGCGGACCCGGAAATCGTGGCCGGCCAGCTTCGTCGGCGCGAGCGAATGGCTGATCCATTCGTGCGCGACGGCCTTCACGTCGAGCTCGGTGCCGTACGGCCGGTTGTCGGCGACGCTCTTCGCGCGCTGGTAGACGAGGCTGCGCTGCGCGCGCGAGAACGGCTTTTCGTCGGTGTCGTTTTCGACGAAGTACTGGCGGATTTCAGGACGGATGAATTCGAACAGGAAGCGCAGATGCCCCCAGAGCGGGTAGTTGCGCAGGATCGCGTGGCGGTCCTGCTTCAGGTCGTACAGGCCGAGCGCGACGAGCGCGGCGACGGGCGCGATCCATAGCCAAGAGATCGTATGCCGGGCCGCGAGCACGGCGACGGCCGCGAAGAGGGCGACCGCGCACCACATCGCGAGATAGCGTCGAGAAAGCATGGGGACTCCATATCGTTTTTCGGATGCCGCCATGCGTCGACGAACGGCACGGCGGCGGGCGCGGACGCGGCCATGCCGGCGCGCCGCCCGTCGCGTGCCGCAAGTCTAAACCGATCGGGGTTCAGCGCGCTTCGGCGAGCGCGGGCGCGCCGCCCGCGTGCGCGGCGTCGGGGCATCCCGTTGCCGCGGATTCGATGATGCCGCCGCCGAGGCACACGTCGCCGTCGTACAGCACCGCCGACTGGCCGGGCGTGACCGCCCATTGCGGCTCGTCGAACGTCAGCGAGAAGCGCTCGCCGCTTGCGCCGGCTGCAACGCCGCTCGCCGCGCCGCCGCCCGACGCGGCTAGGCCTGACGCGGCGCGGCCCGACGCGGCGCGGCCTGGCGCGGCCCGGCCTGACGCGGCCCGGCCGAAAATACTAGCCGCGTCGGCCTGCCGATAGCGGGTCTTCGCACCGCACGCGAAGCCGTCGATGGGCGGCTCGCCCGCGACCCAGCTGACGTTGCCCGCGACGAGCTCGCGCGACAGCAGCCACGGATGATCGTGGCCCTGCACGACGTAGAGCGTGTTCGACGCAATGTCCTTCGCCGCGACGAACCACGGCTCGCCGCTGCCGTCCTTGCTGCCGCCGAGCCCGATGCCCTTCCTCTGGCCGAACGTGTAGAACGCGAGGCCGATGTGCTCGCCGACCGTCTTGCCGTCGGGCGTCTTCATCGGGCCGGGCTTCGTCGGCAGATAGCGGTTCAGGAAATCGCGGAACGGGCGCTCGCCGATGAAGCAGATGCCCGTCGAATCCTTCTTCTTAGCGTTCGGCAGCCCGATCTGCTCGGCGATCTCGCGCACCTTCGTCTTCGGGATTTCGCCGAGCGGGAACAGCGTCTTCGACAACTGCGCCTGATTGAGGCGATGCAGGAAGTACGACTGGTCTTTCGTATGATCGAACGCCTTCAGGAGCTCGAAGCGGCCGTCGCGCTCGCGCACGCGCGCGTAGTGGCCGGTCGCGATCGTTTGGGCGCCGAGCGACATCGCGTGATCGAGGAACGCCTTGAACTTGATCTCCGCGTTGCACAGCACGTCCGGATTCGGCGTGCGGCCCGCCGAGTATTCGCGCAGGAATTCGGCGAACACGCGGTCCTTGTATTCGGCCGCGAAGTTCACCGCCTCGACGTCGATGCCGATCAGGTCCGCGACCGACACGACGTCGATCCAGTCCTGCCGCGTCGAGCAGTATTCGCCGTCGTCGTCGTCTTCCCAGTTCTTCATGAAGAGGCCGACGACGTCGTAGCCCTGTTCCTTCAGCAGCCATGCGGTGACCGACGAATCGACGCCGCCCGACATGCCCACCACGACTCGACGCTTCGTCATTTGCCCACCGCCTGATGATCCGGGGCCGCGCGATACGGCGCGACCGAATGCGTATGCACGAAATCGAGCGGCACGCGGCGGCCGGCGAGGTAGTCGTCGACGCAGCGCATCACCGCGGGCGACCGGTGGCGATCCTCGCAGGCGCGCAGCTCGTCGGCCGTCATCCACAGCGTGCGGACGATGCCGTCGTCGAGCGTGTGATTGGCGAGCGCGTCGCCCGCGCGGCCGCAGAACGTGAAGCGCAGGTAGGTCGCGCCGGCGCTCGCCGGGCGCGCGTAGTGCGCAAGATACACGCCGACGAGCGCGTCCGGCTCGAACGGATGCGCGGTTTCCTCGAGCGTCTCGCGGATCACCGCTTCGACGAGGGTCTCGCCGGCTTCGAGGTGGCCCGCCGGCTGATTGATGCGCAGGCCGGACGACGTATGTTCTTCGATCACGAGAAAGCGCCCGTCGCGTTCGACAATCGAGGCGACCGTCACGTGCGGGGTCCAGATTTCGGGTTTCATAGCCGCGCATTTTACCGGTTGCGCCGCGCCGCTGCCGGATTCGCGTATAGCGCGGTTCCGACCCCGACGCAACTCCGGGCGTTGCCCACGTGCACACGCGTGTCGACCGGGAAGGGGTCGCATTGCTGATTCGTCGCCGCTTTCGGTTAAAGTGGCGCCTGAAACAGCCGTTGCCTTCGAGCCGGTATGTCAGTCGTCCGGCTCGCCGTCGCAGTAGAACAAACGAAGAGGAGGATCGACGATGCATATCGGAGTGCCTGCCGAAACGCGGGCGAATGAGGCGCGCGTGGCGGCGACGCCGGAGACGGTCAAGAAATACGCGGCGGCCGGCCACCGCGTGACGGTGGAGCGCGGCGCAGGCGTGGCCGCGAGCTTTCCGGACGACGCGTACGCGGCCGCCGGCGCCGAGCTGACCGATGCGGCCACCGCGTTCGGCGCGGACATCGTGCTGAAGGTGCAGGCGCCCACCGATGCGGAGGCCGCGCAGTTCAAGCGCGGCGCGACGCTCGTCGGGATGCTCGAGCCGTTCAACGCCGAGCAGGCGGCGCGTCTGGCGGCGGCGGGCGTCGCGGGCTTCGCGCTCGAAGCCGCGCCGCGTACGACGCGCGCGCAGAGCCTCGACGTGCTGTCGTCGCAGGCGAACATCGCCGGCTACAAGGCGGTGCTCGTCGCCGCGGCGCTGTATCCGCGCTTCTTTCCGATGCTGATGACGGCCGCGGGCACCGTCAAGGCCGCGCGCGTGCTGATCCTTGGCGCGGGCGTCGCGGGGCTGCAGGCGATCGCGACCGCGAAGCGCCTCGGCGCCGTCATCGAAGCGTCCGACGTGCGTCCCGCGGTGAAGGAGCAGATCGAATCGCTCGGCGCGAAATTCCTCGACGTTCCTTACGAAACGCAAGAAGAGCGCGACGCGGCCGAGGGCGTCGGCGGTTACGCGCGGCCGATGCCGGCGTCGTGGCTGGGGCGTCAGGCGGCGCTCGTGCACGAGCGCGCGAAGCAGGCCGACATCGTCATCACGACCGCGCTGATTCCGGGCCGTCCCGCGCCGACGCTGATCTCCGTCGAGACCGTGCAGTCGATGAAGCCGGGCTCGGTGCTCGTCGATCTCGCGGCGGGCCGCGGCCCCGAATTCGACGGCCGCAAGAGCGGCAACTGCCCGCTCACCGTCGCCGACCAGGTGATCGTCCATCGAGGCGTGACGATCGCCGGCTACACGAACCTGGCCGCGATGGTGCCCGCGGACGCGTCGTCGCTCTACGCGCGCAATCTGTTCGACTTCCTGAAGCTGATCGTCACGAAGGAAGGCGCGCTCAACATCGATCTTTCGGACGACATCGTCGCCGCGACGCTTCTGTGTCGCGACGGCGAGGTCACGCGCAAATAACGGGAGGCGGGATGGAGATCATCAATCACACGGTCATCAACGTGATCATCTTCGTGCTGGCGGTGTACGTCGGCTACCACGTAGTCTGGAACGTGACGCCCGCGCTGCACACGCCGCTGATGGCGGTGACGAACGCGATCTCGGCGATCGTGATCGTCGGCGCGATGCTCGCGGCCGCACTGACGCTGGGCGGCGTCGGCAAGTTCTTCGGCACGCTCGCCGTCGCGCTCGCGGCCGTCAACGTGTTCGGCGGCTTTCTCGTGACGAGGCGCATGCTCGAGATGTTCAAGAAGAAAGAGCCGAAGCAGGCGAACGGCAAGGCGAAGGAGGGCGCGCGATGAGCATGAACGTCGTCACGCTGCTGTACCTCGTTGCGTCGGTGTGCTTCATCCAGGCGCTGAAGGGCCTGTCGAATCCGAAGAGCGCTAGACGAGGCAATCTATTCGGAATGGTCGGGATGGCGATCGCGATCCTGACGACCGTCGCGCTGATCGTCAAGCAGGCCGCCTGGCTCGGCGCGAACCTGCCGCTCGGCCTCGGGCTCGTGTTCGGCGCGCTCGTGATCGGCGGCGCGGTCGGTGCGGTGATCGCCGCGCGCGTCGAGATGACGAAGATGCCGGAGCTCGTCGCGGCGATGCACTCGCTGATCGGTCTCGCGGCCGTGTGCATCGCGGTCGCGGTCGTGGCCGAGCCGGAGGCGTTCGGGCTCGTGCCGCAGGATGCGGCGTCGCCGAACTTCATTCCGTTCGGCAACCGGATCGAGCTCTTCATCGGCACGTTCGTCGGCGCGATCACGTTCTCCGGCTCGGTGATCGCGTTCGGCAAGCTGTCGGGCAAGTACAAGTTCCGGCTCTTTCAGGGCGCGCCCGTCGTCTATCCGGGGCAGCATCTGATCAACCTGATGCTCGCGCTCGGCATGCTCGGCTTCGGCATCCTGTTCTTCGTGACGCAGTCGTGGCTGCCGTTCGGGATCATGACGGCGATCGCGTTCGCGCTGGGCGTGCTGATCATCATCCCGATCGGCGGCGCGGACATGCCGGTCGTCGTGTCGATGCTGAACTCGTATTCGGGCTGGGCGGCGGCGGGCATCGGCTTTTCGCTGAACAACGCGATGCTGATCATCGCGGGCTCCCTGGTCGGCTCGTCGGGCGCGATCCTGTCGTACATCATGTGCCACGCGATGAACCGCTCGTTCTTCAACGTGCTGCTGGGCGGCTTCGGCGCCGAGCCGGGCACGGCGGCGAGCGGCGGCTCGCAGGAGCAGCGGCCGGTGAAGTCGGGTTCCGCGGAAGACGCGTCGTTCATGCTCGGCAACGCCGAAACGGTCGTGATCGTGCCGGGCTACGGGCTTGCCGTCGCGCGTGCGCAGCATGCGCTGAAGGAGTTGACCGACAAGCTCGTCGAGAAGGGCATCGACGTGCGCTATGCGATCCATCCGGTCGCGGGGCGGATGCCGGGCCACATGAACGTGCTGCTCGCGGAGGCGGAAGTGCCGTACGAGATCGTCCACGAGATGGAGGACATCAACGGCGAGTTCGGGCAGGTCGACGTGGTGCTCGTGCTCGGCGCGAACGACGTGGTGAATCCGGCCGCGAAGAACGATCCGAAGTCGCCGATCGCGGGGATGCCGATCATCGAGGCGTACAAGGCGCGCACCGTGATCGTCAACAAGCGGTCGATGGCGGCGGGCTACGCGGGCCTCGACAACGAGCTTTTCTACATGGACAAGACGATGATGGTCTTCGGCGATGCGAAGAAGGTCATCGAGGACATGGTGAAGTCGGTCGAGTAGGCGATGCGCGGGCGCGCCGGCGTCGGCCGGGGCGCTCGCCGTTCGCGTACAGGGCGCCGAAACGATGCGCGGTCCGCGGGGCGGCGCATCGTTTCGGCGCTTTTCTTTTTGTCGGCGGCCGACGCATGTTCGTCGCGGATCGCTGCGTGCGATTCGAGCGATTCGATGCCGCCACGGACCGTTCGGGCTGCGTTCGCGTGACGATCGCTCGCGCGCTTGCCGTCGCGCCGCGCTTCAACGCACGGGCGCGTTCGCCTTGCGCAGATAGTCGGCGAGCCGCTTGCCCGCCTCATCCGGAAACGGCGCGTGCACCGCGACTGCGTTCATTCGCGCGATGTCGAACGTGCGGAAGTCTTCGCGCAGCTCGCACCACGCGCCGATCGTCCAGCGCCCGCCCCAGTAGACGAGCCCGAGCGGCCACACGCGGCGCGTCGTCTGCGCGCCGAGCCGGTCGCGGTACGCGAAGCTCACGATGCGGCGGCCGTCGACCGCTTCGTGCAGCGCATCCACTTTCTCCGAGAACGCGCGATCGATGTGAAACGACGGCGCGAATACCGCGAGCCGGTCGAGCGTCGCGCGCTTGTCGGCGGGCATCGCCGACGCGATCTTCGCGAGCGCCGAACGCGCGCCGCCCCACGTCTCGAGCATCCGCGCGCCCGCCGCGAGCGCGGCCAGTTCCTCCGCGGTGAACGTGAGCGGCGGCAGGCTCGCCGCGCGGTTCAGGCGGTAGCCGATCCCGGCTTCTCCTTCGATCGGCACGCCCGACAGCTGCAGGTCGCGCACGTCGCGGTACACGGTGCGCGGCGATACCGACAGCCAGTCGGCGAGTTGCTGCGCGGTCGTCAGGCGGCGGCCGCGCAGCAATTCGGCGATCTGGAACAGGCGGTCGGCGCGACGCGTCATCGCGGGGCTCCGAGAGTGGGGACGGGATTGGGAATGCCGCGATGATAGCGCCGCGCGCGACAGTGGGCACGCGCGGTTTTCGTAGTCGGCTCAGCCCGCGCGATTGCGGTCGCGCACGGTTGCACGCGCGCGGATGCTGTCTCAGCTATTGCCGCCGCCGTCTTCGCTACTGCCGCCTCCGCTACTGCCGCCGCTCGCGGCGCGGGCAGATGCGCGGCCGCGGCAATCGTCGTCGCCGCGTACGCGTCGGCGTGGCGCGTCACGGTTCGCGCGGCGGCCGTTGCGCCGGCACGCGCGAGCATGCGTTCCCGCGTCGCCGCGCTCAGCTGCATTTGAGCGAGTGCAGGCCGACGCGATTGCCCTCGGTGTCGACGAGATAGCCGATGTAGCCGTAGCTGTTCGGCAACTCGATCACCGAGCCCTGCACGATGCCGCCCGCGCGCTTCGCGCGCTCGAGCGCGGCCGTCACCGGGCCGTTCGCGTTCAGGTAGACGACGGCGCCGTCCGGGCCCGGCTTCAGCCGCTGCGGATCGTAGACGACCGCGCCGCCTGTGGCCGCCTCCGGATGCACGAAGACCGCGGTCGGCACCCCGCCGATCACTTCTCGCTGCAACGCCGTTTGCAGCACGGCTTCGTAGAAGCGGATCGCGCGATCGAAATCGATTGACGGAATGTCGAACCAGGCGATCACGCTTTCGCTGTTTGCGGCAGTCATTGCAAGCTCCTTGTACGTTGATATGCGGGGGAAACCGTCCCGGAAACCCGCGTCGCAGTGCGACGGCATCGCAGTGTGCGCGGGGCCTGCTGACAACGTATTGTCAGCAGCGTAACGGCGCTTGACGTGCAATCTCGAGGTTGCACAATGAAGCGATACCGACCGATATCCGATGGACCTCGTATTCAAAGCGCTCATGGATGCGACGCGCCGCCGCCGGCTCGATTTGCTGCACGCGCGCAATGGCGAGACGCTGTCCGAGCTCGGTGAAGGACTCGCGACGAGCCGCCGAGCGGTCAGCAAGCATCCGGCGCGCCTCGAGGACGCGAATCTCGTCGCGACCGTGCGGCGCGGCCGCGAGAAATCGCACTGCCTGAACCCCGTGCCGATCCACGAGATCGCCGAGCGCCGGATCGGCACGTTCGAGCGTCGCCGCCTGCAGGCGCTCGCCGAACTGAAACGCGGACTCGAAGCGGCCCACACCGATGGAGACGACGATGGCTGACCCCGCTTATGTGTACGTGACGTACATCGCATCGACGCCCGAGCGCGTGTTCGATGCGCTCACCGACGCGGAACTGACGAAGGAGTACTGGTGCCGGCACCGCAACGCGTCGCCGGACTGGAAGCCCGGCTCGCGCTGGGAGCATCAGGATTACGACGATCCGCACACGATCGATCTCGTCGGCGACGTGATCGAGAACGATCCGCCGAACCGGCTCGTGATCTCGTGGCGGTTTCCGACCGGCAGCGAAGACACGCGCGTGACGTTCGCCGTCGAGCCGTTCATGGACGACGCGGTGCGGCTGACCGTGACGCACGCGAATCTCGTGCCGGATTCGGACATGGATCGCGGGATCCGGATGGGGTGGCCCGTCGTGCTGTCGAGCCTGAAGACGCTGCTCGAGACGGGGCGACCGCTCGCGATGACGGCGCGCCGCTGGCACGGCGACGGCGCAGAGAAGAAGTGAGGATCGCGCGCCGCGCCGACATGCGCGGCGGCCAAGGCGTAAGAGTGGCCGGGGCTCGCGCGTGACTGCCGATGCGGGCCGCGCCGGTGCGCGTGCCGACGCGTCGTGCTCCACGACCCGACGCGCGGCGCAGGCGAGCGCGCCGGCGGTGCCGAAGCGGCGCTTGCACTGCGCGGCGAGCGCGCCGCGCGTTATTCGCGGTCGGCCGTCGCCGGGCGCTGCCGCACGCTGCCCGCGATCAGATCGAAGCGGAACAGCCGGCATTCGAGCGCGCCGTTAAAGAGCGGCGTCTTCGCCGATTCGCGCAGCCGGAGCTGGCCCGGCAGCGTGCGGTCCGAACTCAGCATGAATGCCTGCCAGCCGGTGAAGCGCTGCTTGAGCGCGTCGCCGACCGCGCGGAAGAACTCGCCGTCGGGCGCGTCGGTGTGCGTGCGGCGGAACGCGTCGTCGCCGCCGCGGCTTTTGCCCGTCTCGCGCACGTCGCCGCGCGGGCCGCGGCCGCGCACCTCGATCCGCTCGCCGTACGGCGGATTCGTGACGATCACGCCGGGCGTCGCGACGGGCGGCGTCATGTTGCGCGCATCGAGCTGCTTCAGCCAGAGCGGCGGCACGCCCGCGCGCTCGAGGTTCGCGCGCGTCTTATCGAGCATGTCGCCGGAAATGTCGCTGCCGAAGATCAGCAGATCGCCGCGCTTGCCGCGCGCCGCGCGCTTCGTGTCCATCGCGGCGACTTTCAGCGCCTGCCACGCGGTGATGTCGTACTGCTTCAGCTTCTCGAAGCCGAAGCGGCGCTCGATGCCTGGCGCTACGCCGAGCGCGATCTGCGCGGCTTCCGCGACGAACGTGCCGCTGCCGCACATCGGATCGTAGAGCGGCGTGCCGGCCGTCCATCCGGTCAGGCGCAGGATGCCCGCCGCGAGGTTCTCGCGCAGCGGCGCGGCGCCCTTGTCGAGGCGCCAGCCGCGCTTGAAGAGCGGCTCGCCGGACGTGTCGAGATAGAGCGTGCAGTCGCCCGCCGTCAGGAACGCGAACACGCGGACGTCCGGCTGCGCGGTGTCGATGCTCGGACGCGCGCCCGTCTTGTCGCGCAGGCGGTCGCAGATCGCGTCCTTCACGCGCAGCGTCGCGAATTCGAGGCTCTTCAGCGGCGACTTGATCGCGGTGATGTCGACGCGCAATGTCTGCGTCGCCGCGAACCAGCGCTCCCACGGCTGTTCGAGCGCGAGCGCGTAGACGTCCTGCTCGTTGCGGTACGGCCGGTGCGCGATCTTCAGCAGCACGCGGCTCGCGATCCGCGAATGCAGGTTGGCCGCCATGCCGGCCGCCCAGTCGCCGCGGAAATGCACGCCGCCCGGCACCTGCGCGCCCGCGTCGTACGGGGCGATCGCGTGGCGTGCAGCGATTTCCGCGAGCTCGGCGGCGAGCGCGGCTTCGAGCCCGCGCGGGCAGGGAGCGAAGAAGTCGAATAGGGTCGGCGAGGACATAAGGCGGGCGGATACGTGCAAAAGTACGCCATTGTACGCGGGGTGGGCGTGCTCGCCGCTTCGGGCCGCGCGGCGGCGGTTCGTGTCGCCGGTGCCGGTGTCGGTGTCGATGTCGATGTCGATGTCGATGTCGCGGCGTGTCGTCGTGCGTCGGACGGCTGTCGCGACGGCGACGGCTCGGTTCGGCCCGGCCCGGCCCGGCCCGGCCCGGCCCGGTTCGGCTTGGTTCGGCTTGGTTCGGTGCGGCTTGGTTCGGTTCGGCTTCGTCGCGCGCCGGCAGGCTGCCGTGCCGCCTGGCGACGCGTTGCCGCTGGCCGTCCGTCAGTGCCGTCGCATCGTCGTGCGGCTGCCCGCCGGGCGGCCCTGCGGCATCGGTGCCCGCCCGCCGGCGCTGCCGCCGCACTCAATGCGCGCGCGATTCGCTCGCCGCGCCGCTGTTGCGCGGCGGCCAGACAAGGCTGACCGGACGCGCGAGCACCGCGCGGCCGATCGCGGCGACGAGCGCGCGCACCTTGGTCGGCCTGAGGCTCCGGGAGCGCACCGCCATCGTGAACGCGAGCGCGAAGCTCACCGCGACGTTCAGGATCGCCATGCTGAAGACGCCCGCGACCGCCCACCACAGCTCGGCCGAGTGCAGCGTTTCCTTGCCGAGCACGCCGAGCGCGACGCCGATCGAGCCGGCGGACAGCGTCACGTGCCGCACCTCGAACGAGAACGCGAACGCGCCGACGATCGCCGGCACGAGGCCGAGCATCAGTCCGAGCCCGACGTTGCCGACGACGCCCGCGACGTTCGACCGGCAGAAATGCGCGAGCTTCGCCGCGCCCGCGATGCCGAGCGTGATCCGCAGGCGGCGGTTGTACGCGAGCGCGTCGCCGACGCGATGCAGCACGAACCAGTTGTCGGCCCAGCCGGCGAGGAGGCTCGACGCCCACAGCAGCACACCCGTCAGCGCAGCATAGATCGGCGTCGGGCCGAACAGCGAGAACGATTTCAAGGTCGCGTGCGCCTTCTCGGGCGAGATCACGTTCGCGTGCAGCACGCTGCTCGCGAACATCTGCACCGCGAAGCAGACGGGCAGCACGACGAGCACGTTGCCGCAGATCGCGGCCGCCTGCGTGCGGATCAGCGCGATCACCGACGACACGAACTGCTTCACGCCTTCGTCGTGGCCGGTGCCGTCGAGTTCGCGCGCGATCGTCGGCGCGGTCATCGCGGGCTGCTTCGTCGCGAGCGTGTAGTGCAGGAAGTGCATCAGCATGAAGCTCGCCGCGTAGTTGATGCCGGCGAGCAGTCCTTCGAGCATCGACTGCAGATGCATGCCCGTGATTCCGAACTTGATGCAGACGGTCGCGACCGTCACGAGACCGCCGCCCGCCGCCATCCGCAGCATCTTCAGATACTCGGCGCGGCCGCGCGAGATGTAGTGCTCGCCCGTGTCGGCGTTCGTCTCGACGAGCTTGCGCGCGAAGAGGGCGAAGTTGCTGCGCACGAGGTGCGACACGCTCTGGCTGTTCTGGTTCGCGTCGACGAGCTCGGCCGTCAGGTGCGCGAGCCCGCGCAGGTCGTCGCGCGTCATCCACGCGTTCAGGAGCGTCTCCGCGCGCAGGATGCGCATGCGCATCCGCTCGACCTGGAACACGATGTCGACCGATACGCCGTTGCGGTACAGATGCGAGAACACGTCGTCGATGGACACGCGGCACTCGTCGAGCAGCACGCGCAGATAGTTGACTTCGTGCAGCAGCTTGCTCGGATCGCCGCCGTCGTCGAGCGCCGCGTGTGCGGTCTCGACGGCGAGCATCGCGCGCGTCAGCCGATAGAAAGGCTGCGCTTCGAGCGGCGTGCGCGCGTCCTCGTCCGACAGGCGGCTTCGCACCGTCTGCGACAGGCCCGTCGAGCTGATCTGGCAGGTGAGGTTGTGCAGCGCGGCGAGCAGGTCGCGCGAGAACGAGCCGGGCTGGTGGCGCTCTTTTTCCGTCACGTCGAATGCGAACAGATCTGCGAGCCGCGCGAGCAGGTCGTCGGGCAGCGCGTCGATCCACTGCGCGTGGGCTGTCGACGGGAACATCAGCGTGAAGAGCGCGGCGAGCTCGCGGCGGTTCGGCGCGGGCGGGATCAGCGACGAGTCGATCCGCTCGACGAGCGCGCCGAAGAAGCCCGAATGCACGGGCATCCCGGCGTCGCACAGCAGCGAGATGCCGTCGCTCTCGCGCAGCACGCCGCGCAGCAGGCGCGCGACGTTCGTCCTCCATTCGGGATTGCGGTCGAGCACGTGGAACACGTAGCGCAGCCGCGCGTGCGCGGTGAACGTGCGTTCGCCGGACTCGGCCTGCGCGGGCGCGGCGGCCAGCATCGCGCCGTCGCGCCGCAGCCAGTGCGCGAGCTCGATCAGCCATTCGGCGCGTTCCGCATACGGCGCGTCGGCGTTCGCTGTCGCGAGGAGCGCGTCCAGCTGGTGACTCGCGCTGCGCGACGCGCGCCACTTCTTGATCAGGGTCGTCAGGGATTCGAACATAAACGGGATATCGGGCGCCCCGAAGGGCTGGGTTCTGTCGGGATGCTGCGCAAACCGGCGGCGCGCGCGGCGGTTCGGTCGGTCATGCAATCGTTCTGGCGTTCGTCGCATGCGCGGCGCCGCGGTTCGCGGCGCGATGACGGACCGGCACGGTCCGGGGCGACGGCGGGGTGGCGCAGCACGGCGCGCTGGCCCCCGGCTCGCCGGAAGGTGCGTAGGATCGTCAATCGACACGAAAAACGCAAGGCGACCGTCGGCGGCGCTGTCGGTTCCTTGCGCGAATCGACAAACAGTGTCAAACGGTCGGCGGCTCGGCTCGGCGGGCGGGCGGCGGCGTCGGGCGGGCGGTGGGCGGTCATCGGCGCGGGCGCGTCACGGCCGGTTCCGCGATCGCGTCGTCTGGGCTGAGCATGCGCGTCGCGCCGCGGTCATCGGTCGCGGCGGCCGAACCAGGCTTGTCGATCGAGGCGTCCGCGCCGGCTGACTCGGCTGACTCGGCTGACTCGGCTGACTCGGCTGACTCGGCTGACTCGGCTGACTCGGCTGACTCGGCTGACTCGGCTGACTCGGCTGACTCGAGTCGAGTTGGCAAAGGCGGTCGAGTTCCCCGGTCGAGCCGATTGTTGCGACGAATGCGGACGCATCGGTCGCCGGGGCCGGCTCAACTCGCGGAGCGCACGCCTCACGGCCCTCGCGCCTTGCGAACCTCACGTCGCGCAGATCTCGCGCCTCACAGACCTCGCGCTTTGCGAATCCCACATCTCACGAATCTCACCCCTCGCCGACCTCGCGCCCCACGGTCCTCCGCACGCCACATACGTCACGGCGCGTCGTCGACACGCTGCGTGTCCGCCGCGGACGGACTCGCCGGGCAGCGGACGACCGGCGTCGCGAGCGACGACGCGTCGTTGGCCGCCGCATCCTTTGTCGCAGCCGCGGCCTTCTTTGCCGCCGCGCCGTTCATCGCAGCCCGCGCCGCGACGGGCGCGCGCGCGGTCGCCATCGCGCGCACGCCGGCCGCGATCCGGTCGGCGAGCTCGCCGATCGCCTGCCGGTGGCCCGCGACGAGCGCGTCGTAGCCCGGCTGCACCGGCTCGACGACGTCCGTGCGGCAGGTCATCACCGCCTGGCTCGGCAGCGCGCGCACGCTCCAGACGGCGGCGAGCGCCGCGTGCTTGCCGGGCCACGACTCGAAGCGCTGGACGTTCACGCTGACCCGATAGACGGGCACGTCCGCCGGATACGCGGCGTCGGCGACGTCGATCGTGTCGAGCCGCCGCGTGAGCGCCGACGACAACGCGCGGCGAATCTCGTCGGCGGGCGGCGACGCCCAGCGCTCTTCTTCGAGCACGTCGACCTGCGCGGCGTTCTTCTGGACGACCAGCTGATTCTTCGCGACCTGCTCCGGCACGCCGATGGACGGCACCTGGATCAGGAACGCGGGATTGGCGCTCGCGTTTTGCGCTGTGGCGGCCGTCGCGGTCGCGGCGTCGAGCGTGTAGAAGCGCGCGGGCGGCGACGACGAGCACGCCGCGAGCGTGGCCGCCGCCGCGGCGGCGAGCGCGGCGCGCGCGAGGCGCGCCGGCCGGAGCGAGCGTGCGGTCATTTCTGATCTCCTGGTTTGCCTTTCAGCAGCGATTCGGGATGCCGCTCGAGATAGTCGGCGAGCGCGTTCAGCGATTGCAGCGTGCGCGTCAGCTCCTTCAGCGCGCCGCGCACGTCCGATTGCAGCGGCGAATCCTGCTGCAGCGTCGCTTCCGCGGTCGTGAACGTCTGCTTCGCCGCGGACAGCGTGTCGCGCGCCTCGGGCGCGACCTCGGTGTCGAGCCGCTTGAACAGCTTGTCCGCGTTCGCGAGCGCGCTGTTCAGGTTCGTGCCGATCTGGTCGAACGGCACCTTGTCGAGCTTCTTCGCGATGTCGGCGACCTGCAGCTGCAGTTCGTCGAGCGTATTCGGCACGGTCGGCAGCTCGACCGGCTCGCGGTCGAGGTTGATCTTCACGGGCGGCGCCTTCGGGAAGAAGTCGAGCGCGACGTAGAGCTGGCTCGTCAGCAGGTTGCCCGTGCGAAGCTGGCCGCGCAGCCCATGCTGGACGAGCCGCGACAGCACGTCGCGCCGCGCCGCGGAGCCCTTGTCCTGCGCCGCCTCGCGGAACTTCCGGCCGAGCCGGTCGGGGTAGACGTTCATCGTCACCGGCATCGTGAAGGTCTTCGTCTTCGGGTCGTAGTCGATGCCGATGTTCGTCACCTGGCCGAGCACGATGCCGCGGAAGTCGATGGGCGCGCCGATGGACAGCCCGCGCAGCGACTGGTTGAAGTTCATCACGACCTGCACCGGCTCGCCGTCCGGCTCGCGCATCGCATCGCCTTCGTCGGCGCCGAGCCTGAACGTCATGTTGTTCGGCGCGGGCGGGCCGGCCGACTGGTTCGGCGGCGACTGGAACGCGATGCCGCCGAGGATTACGGTCGCGAGCGACTGCGTGTTCAGCTTGAAGCCGCTCGAATCGAGCCGCAGATCGACGCCGCTCGCCTGCCACCAGCGCGAATTGAGTCCGACGTACTGATCGTACGGCGCATTGACGAACACCCGGAACGTGACGCCCGTGCCGTCCTTGTCGAGCGAGAAGCCGACGACCTGCCCGACCGGCACGCGCCGGTAGTAGATCGGCGAGCCGATGTCGATCGAGCCGAGCGAATCGCCGCGCAGCACGTACTGGGTGCCTTTCTGGTCGCCCGTGACGGCGGGCGGCGTCTCGAGCCCGGTGAACGATTTCTCGGTCTCCTCCGAGCGGCCCGCGTCGACGCCGATGTACGCGCCGGACAGCAGCGTGCCGAGTCCCGACACGCCGGACGCGCCGACCCGCGGCCGCACGACCCAGAAGCGCGAGCCCTTCACGGCGAAGTCCTCGGCTTCCTTCTTCAGTTGCACGTCGACGAGCACGTGCGACAGATCCTTCGACAGCGTGATCGTCTTGACCATGCCGATCTCGACGTCCTTGTACTTGACCTGCGTCTTGCCGGGCTCGAGGCCCTCGGCGCTCTTGAAGCTGATCGTGATCTCCGGCCCGCGCTGGAGCACCGACTTGACGACGAGCCCGATGCCGATCAGCGCGGCGACGAGCGGCACGAGCCACACGAGCGACGGCAGCCAGCCGGAGCGCCGCGTGATCACGGGGTCGGGGAGTATCGGCGGTTCGCCGCCGGGGGGGGACGGAGGGGCCGCGTTCGGGTCGTGCTGCGGGCCTTGCGGTCTATTCATGAGGATTCCCTGAGTTTTCTACGTTGTCCCAGATGAGGCGCGGGTCGAACTGCATCGACGCGAGCATCGTCAGGATCACGACCGAGCCGAACGCGAGCGCGCCGGGGCCCGCCGTGATCACCGCGAGCGAGCGGAAATGGACGAGCGCGACCGTCAGCGTGACGACGAAGATGTCGAGCATCGACCAGCGGCCGATCCGCTCGACGATCCGGTACAGCCGGATGCGCTCGTGCGGGCGCCACGCGGAGCGGCGTTGCGCGGTGACGACGAGGATCGTGAGCACGCCGAGCTTCAGCATCGGCACGAGAATGCTTGCGACGAACACGACGACGGCGAGCGGCCATTCGCCCGACGTCCAGAAATAGACGACGCCGCTCATGATCGTGTCCTCCTGCGAGCCGACGATCGACGCCGTGCGCATGATCGGCAGGAGGTTCGCCGGGATGTACAGGATCGCGGCGGCGAGCAGGAGCGCCAAGGTGCGCGCGATGCTGTCCGGCGTGCGCAGGTGCAGCGCGGCGCCGCAGCGCGCGCAGTGCTCGGGCTTCTCGTGCGAGCTGAGCGAGTCCGGCGACGGGCGCGTGAGCTTCTGCACGTGGCCGCACGCGTGGCAGCTCGCCATGCCGGCGCGTGACGCAGTGACGATTTCGCTCATTGCGCCTGCGCCTCGTCGGTCGAGCCGGGCGACGCGCCGGCTGCTCGCCCGCGCAGCGAATCGGCGATGTCCCACAGCGTGCGCGGATCGAACATCACGACGACGGCGAGCATCAGCGTGAGCGCCGCGAACGCGAAGAGGGCGGCCTCCGGGATCACGCGCGCGAGGCTCACCATCTTGACGATCGTGACGAGGATGCCGAGCATGAAGACCTCGATCATCCCCCACGGGCGCACGAGCTGGATCGCGCGCAGCACGCCGTTGAAGCCGGGCGGGATCGCGCCCGCGCGCAGCGGAAAGAGCACGTAGAGAAGCGCGGCCATCTCGACGAGCGGAAAGAGGAGCGTCGAGCAGAACACCATCACGGCGACGAGCGGCATCCCCTGATTCCACATCGCCTCGAGCGCGCCGAAGAGCGTCGTCTGCACGCGCATCCCGTTCACATCCATTTCGAGGATCGGGAAGCCTTGCGCGATCAGGAAAGTGATGAGCGCGCCGAGCGTGAGCGCGCAGATGCGGTCGACCTGCGCCGAGCCGCTCCGGTAGAGCAGCGCGTCGCAGCGCGGACAGCGGGCGGTATCCTTGCCGCTAAGGCGCGGTTTGTGCAACAGTGCGTCGCATTCGTGACAGGCAATCAGGGTGTTTCGTTCCATATGGAAGGACGGTTCGCGGCATCGCAGGGACGCGTTCACAGGGCCAGAACCCGCGCCAATCTTACCAAAAGGTGATTTTTGCGGTGTCAAGTGCAGGCAACCGGCCGGCGGCGCCGGGCGCCTTGCCCGGCGGAGCGGCCGGCTGGGCAGGGGGTTCCGGGATTCTGCCATTCGCGACTGGTTGCGGTAGCATGGCGGCCGTGGCATGCGTCGGGCAAAGCAGCAGCGTCGGCGCGGTTTTTCGCTGAACTGAGGATTTCATGGCATCGTTTTCGTCTTCGACGTCACCCGCAGCTTACACGCGCACCGCGATCGCGCTCCATTGGCTGATCGCGCTGCTCATCGTGTGCGGCTTCGCGCTCGGCTGGGTGATGACGAGCATTCCCGGCTTCACGCCGACGAAGCTCAAATACTATTCGTGGCACAAGTGGATCGGCGTCACGGCGTTCGCGTTCGCGATCGTGCGCGTGCTCTGGCGCGCCACCCACGTGCCGCCGCCGATGCCGGCCGGCATGCCCGTGTGGCAGCGCGCGGGCGCGCACGCGGTGCACGCGCTCCTCTACGTGCTGATGTTCGCGATTCCCGTGACGGGCTACCTGTACAGCTCGGCCGCGAACATTCCGGTCGTCTATCTCGGGCTCGTGCCGCTGCCGCGCCTGATCGACCCCGATCCCGCGCTGAAGGCGGTGCTGAAGGCCGCGCACGTCGCGCTCAACTACGGCCTGCTCGCGCTCGTCGCCGCGCACGTCGCGGCGGCCGTCAAGCACCAATGGTTCAACCGCGACGGCGTGCTGACGCGGATGCTTCCCTTCCTCAAATAACAAGGATCGTTATGAAAGTCTCGTTCTACCGCTACATGCTTGCGGCGTTCGCCGCCGCTTCGGTCGCCGTGTCGGGCGCCGCGTTCGCGCAGGTCGATCTCGCGAAGAGCAAGGTGTCGGCCGTCTCGAAGCAGATGAACGTGCCGACGGAAGGCGTGTTCAAGAAGTTCGCCGCGCAGATCAAGTTTGATCCGGCGAAGGCCGCGCAAGGCAGCGCGCAGATGACGATCGACGTCGCGAGCTACGATCTCGGCGACCAGATGTACAACGACCAGGTCGCGGGCAAGGACTGGTTCGACGCGAAGGCGTTTCCGCAGGCGAGCTTCGTGTCGACCGCGATCGCGCCCGCGGGCGGCAACAAGTACAACGTGTCGGGCAAGCTGACGATCAAGGGCAAGACGGTGCCCGTGACCGTGCCCGTGACGATCACGCAGAACGGCGCGGCGCAGGTCTTCGACGGCGTGCTGCCGATCAAGCGCTCGACGTTCAACGTCGGCACGGGCGAATGGAAGGACACGTCCGTCGTCGCCGACGAAGTGCAGATCAAGTTTCACATCGTCGCCGCGAAATAGCGCGGGCGGCGGTTCGCACCACCCCTGCGCCGCTCGAGAGCGCGGCGCTGTCATAAGGAGATTGATTTGAACAAGCAACTGATGATCGCGGCGGGCGCGCTCGCCGCCGCACTGTCGTTCTCGGCGCACGCGGCGCCGTCGACGTACCAGTTCGATCCGAGCCACACGTATCCGAGCTTCGAGGCCGATCACTTCGGCGGCCTGTCGGTGTGGCGCGGCAAGTTCGGCCAGTCGAGCGGCACCGTGACGCTCGACCGCGCGGCGAAGACGGGCACCGTCGACGTGACGACGAAGGTCGCGTCGATCGCGACCGGCAGCCAGAAGCTCGACGAGCACCTGCAGACGCCGGACTTCTTCGATGCGGCGAAGTACCCGGAAGCGACCTACAAGGGCACGATCAAGTTCGAAGGCGACAAGCCGGCCGAAGTCGTCGGCAATCTGACGCTGCACGGCGTCACGAAGCCGCTGACGCTCAAGATCGATTCGTTCAAGTGCATGCCGCACCCGATGCTGAAGAAGGAAGTGTGCGGCGTCGACGCGGTCGGCGAGTTCAACCGCGACGACTTCGGCCTCGACTATGGCAAGCAGTACGGCTTCAAGATGAAGACGAAGCTCCTCATCTCGGCCGAAGCGGTCAAGCAGTAACGCGAAGCGACGCGATGCGCCGCCCGCGATGCGCGGCGGCTGCCTTGCTTCGGCGAACCGCCGCGTCCCGCATCGGGCGCGGCGGTTCTTTTTTGGCGCGCGCGGCGCCTGCCTATCATCGTCCGCATCCGTGCCGCGACCCGTGTTCGGGCGGCGGCGCGCGCCGGGCGTCGGATGCCGGATGCCGGATGTCGGATGTCGGATGTCGGATGTCAGGTTCGGCCAGAACGACAATCGACGGTCGTAACGATTTCAGGAGACGCCATGGATGCTGCGCCCGCGGCTTCGTCCGCTCCGGCTCCCGCCGCCGTTCCCGTTGCGCCGCGCGTGTGGCGGGCGGTCGTCGCCGCGTCGATCGGCAACGCGCTCGAATGGTTCGATCCCGTCGTCTACGGTTTCTTCGTGGTCACGATCTCCCGGCTCTTCTTCCCGACCTGCAACGCCGCCGTGTCGCTGCTCGGCACGTTCGACACGTTCGACACGTTCGGCACGTTCGGCACGTTCGACACGTTCGGCACGTTCGGCACGTTCGGCACGTTCGGCACGTTCGACACGTTCGACACGTTCGACACGTTCGACACGTTCGACACGTTCGACACGTTCGACACGTTCGACACGTTCGACACGTTCGACACGTTCGACACGTTCGACACGTTCGGCGTGTCGTTCTTCATGCGGCCCGCTCGGCGCGGTCGTGCTCGGCACCGTCGCGACTTATCTCGTGCTGTTCATGCCGACTTCCGGCGTGAAGGAGCTGGGGCTCGCGTCGTCGGCCGCGTTCGCCGCGATCCTCGTCGTCGGCGCGATCCAGATGGTCTTCGCGCCGGTGGTCGGACACTGGTCCGATCGTCATGGCCGCGTGCGGACGATGTTCGCGCTCGCGCTCGCGATCCTCGTGCCGGTCTATTCGGCGTTCGCGTGGCTTGCCGCGCATCCGACGTTCGGCGCGCTGATCGCCGTGCAGGTCGTGTTCGCGTTCCTGATGACCGGCTATTTCGCGGCGCTGCCGGGCCTGCTGCCGGAGGTCTTTTCGGTCGAGACGCGCACGACTGGCATGTCGCTCGCATACAACGTCGCGGTGACGATCTTCGGCGGGTTCGGCCCGTTCATCATCGCGTGGCTGATCCGTGCGACGGGCACGCGCACCGCGCCGAGCTTCTATCGGATCTTTGCCGCGCTCATGGGCCTCGCGGCGCTCGTCGTGCTGCGGCGGCGATTCGGGTTCCGGTAGCGGGGCGGTCGCGTCCGGCGTCGCGCGCGCTGGCGCGCACGGGTACGCGTCGGCGCGGCGGTGAACTGGAGCGGCGAGCGGGGCGGCGCGGATCGCGCGGCGCGTTTCGCAGGCGAAAAAAAGCCGGTTCGCGAGGAACCGGCTTTTTTCGTGCGACAGCGCGCTTACACCTGCGCGCCTGCGTTCGGATCGTTCGGATCGTGCGCGGTCTTCTTCTCCTTGATGAGGTCCTCGCGCTTGATGCCGAGCCACATCGCGAGCGAGCCGGCGACGAACACCGACGAGTAGATGCCGAACATGATGCCGACCGTCAGCGCGAGCGCGAAGTAGTGCAGCGTCGGGCCGCCGAAGAAGAACATCGACAGCACCATCATTTCGGTCGACGTGTGCGTGATGATCGTCCGCGACATCGTGCTCGTGATCGCGTGATTGATCACTTCCTGCACGGTCATCTTGCGCTCGCGGCGGAACGTCTCGCGGATCCGGTCGAAGATGACGACCGACTCGTTGACCGAGTAGCCGAGCACCGCGAGCACGGCGGCCAGCACGGACAGCGAGAATTCCCACTGGAAGAACGCGAAGAAGCCGAGAATGATCACGACGTCGTGCAGGTTCGCGATGATGCCGGCGACCGCGTACTTCCATTCGAAGCGGAACGACAGGTAGATCACGATGCCGACCACGACGCACGCGAGCGCGAGCAGGCCGTCGGTCGCGAGCTCCTTGCCGACCTGCGGGCCGACGAACTCGACGCGCTGCAGCGTCACGTCGGCGCTTTGCGCCTTCAGCGCGCCCATCACCTGATCGCTCTGCTGAGCGGACGTCAGGCCCTGCTTGAGCGGCAGGCGGATCAGCACGTTGCGCGACGTGCCGAAGTTCTGCACCTGCGCGTCGGCGTAGCCGAGCGTGCCGAGCGTCGCGCGCACCGGCTCGAGCTGCGCGGCCTGCTGGTACTGGACCTCGATCACCGTGCCTCCCGTGAACTCGACGGACAGATGCAGCCCGCGATGGAACAGGAAGAACACGGCGGCGAGGAACGTCACGAGCGAGATCACGTTGAAGACCAACGCGTGCCGCATGAACGGGATGTCTTTACGGATGCGGAAAAATTCCATGTTCGTCTCCGGCGCTTAATTGGACGAGCCTTGCTTGGGCGGCACGCCCGGCCCCGAACGGCGGCGCGCGACCGGCTTGCCGGTGCGCGGCGCGCCGGCCGGCTGCTTCGGCGCGGCGACGCGCGCGCCCGGTTGCGGCGCGTTCGCGCGCGCATCCTGGCCGAGCTGCGGCGCGGCGCCGGCTTCGGCGGCGGCGGGGCGCCACACCTGGCCGATCGCGAGCGACTGCAGCTTCTTGCGGCCGCCGTACCAGAGGTTCACAAGACCGCGCGAGAAGAACACTGCGGAGAACATCGACGTCAGGATGCCGATGCAGTGCACGATCGCGAAGCCGCGCACCGGACCCGAGCCGAACGCGAGCAGCGCGAGGCCGGCGATCAGTGTCGTCACGTTCGAGTCGAGAATCGTCGCCCATGCGTGCGAGTAGCCCTGCTGGATCGCGATCTGCGGCGACGCGCCGTTGCGAAGCTCTTCGCGGATGCGCTCGTTGATCAGCACATTCGAGTCGATCGCCATGCCGAGCGCGAGCGCGATGGCGGCGATGCCGGGCAGCGTGAGCGTCGCCTGCATCAGCGACAGCACCGCGATGAGCAGCAGCAGGTTCACCGACAGGCCGACCACCGACACGATGCCGAACAGCATGTAGTACGCGATCATGAACACGGCGATCGCGACGAAGCCCCAGATGACCGAGTGGAAGCCCATCTTGATGTTGTCCGCGCCGAGGCTCGGACCGATCGTGCGTTCCTCGATGATGTCCATCGGCGCGGCGAGCGAGCCCGCGCGCAAGAGCAGCGCGAGGTCGGCGGCGGCCTGCGGGGTCGGCTGGCCCGTGATCTGGAAGCGGTCGCCGAGCTCCGACTGGATCGTCGCGACGGTCAGCACCTCGCCCTTGCCCTTCTCGAACAGCACCATCGCCATCGGCTTGCCGATGTTCTCGCGCGACACCGCGCGCACCGCGCGGCCGCCCGCCGCGTCGAGGCGGATGTTCACGGACGGACGCTGATGCTCGTCGAAGCCCGCCGACGCGTCGATGATGCGGTCGCCGGTGAAGATCACCTGCTTCTTCAGCAGCACGGGCGCCTGGTTGCCTTGCGTGAACAGCTCTTCGCCCGGCGGCACCGGATCGTTCGGGTTCGGGTGCGTGTTGAGCGGATCGGCGAGGCGCGCTTCGAGCGTCGCCGTGCGGCCGATGATGTCCTTTGCCTTCGCGGTGTCCTGCACGCCCGGCAGTTCGACGACGATGCGGTCGTTTCCTTGCTGCTGCAGGATCGGCTCGGATACGCCGAGTTCGTTGACGCGGTTGTGCAGGGTCGTCAGGTTCTGCTTGAGCGCCGCTTCCTCGACGGCCTTCTGGACGGCCGGCGTGAACGTGCCGACGACCTGATAGCCGCCGCCGCCCGGCTGCGTCGCCCACTGGAGTTCGGAGACGGACGAAGCGAGCAGCTTGCGTGCCTGCTCGGCGGTGTCCTGGTCGGCGAAGTTCGCGACGACCGTCTGGTCGACGCGGTTCACGCCGCCGTCGCGGATGCCCTTGTCGCGCAGCAGCGTGCGGGCGTCGGACGCGTCGGAGTCGAGCTTCTTCGTCAGCGCGCCCGTCATGTCGACTTGCAGCAGGAAGTGGACGCCGCCGCGCAGGTCGAGGCCGAGATACATCGGCAGCGCGTGCAGCGCGGTCAGCCAGCGCGGCGACGCGCTCTGCAGGTTCAGCGCGACGACAAACTGCGGATCGTTCGGATCGGCGTTCAGCGCCTTTTGCAGCATGTCCTTCACGCGCAGCTGCGTGTCGGTGTCCTTCAGGCGCACGCGAATCGTCGCGTTGGCGCTGGAATTGTCGAACGTGATGTCGTCGGCCGGGACCTGGTTGGCCTTGAGCGCGTCCTCGACCTGCGCGAGCGTGTCGGCGCCGAGCTTGACCGTGGCCTTGCCGCTCGATACCTGCACCGCCGGCGCTTCGCCGAAGAAGTTGGGCAATGTGTACAGAAAGCCGATGGCGAGCGCCACGACCATCACCACATATTTCCAAATTGGATAACGATTCATGAGGGGGCCGAACGGGATGGTTGGCTGGAATGGCGTCGCGTCCGGCGCCGCTCGTGGCCGCGCGCTTCGCGGCGCGGGCGATGGGTGGCCGGACGCGGGGCGGGGCTTACAGCGATTTGATCGTGCCCTTCGGCAGGATGGTCGTGACGGCGGCCTTCTGCACGGTGACCTCGGTGCCTTCGGCGATCTCGACGCCGATGTACGCTTCCGACACCTTCGTCACCTTGCCGACGAGTCCGCCGCTCGTCACCACTTCGTCGCCCTTCGCCATCGCGGCGAGCATGCCGCGATGCTCTTTCTGCCGCTTCATTTGCGGACGGATCATGATGAAGTAGAGCACCGCGAACATCAGGATGAGCGGCAGGAAGCTCATCAGGCTCGATTCGGCACCGCCCGCTGCGCCTTGCGCATAGGCATTGGAAATGAACGACACGTTGGTCTCTCCGTTAGGGAAGATCGAAAAATAAGCCGGTTATTCTACCACCGGCCCTTACCGCGACAGCCGCGCAAATGCGCTTTGGTTTCAAGCTGTTAACCTCGATCCGTCAGCGTTCGCGCGCGTTGCGAAAGACAATTGTAAGGTTTTGCGGGGCGGGTGCGGCAATGGTGGTCGTCCGGCAGCGTCCCGGCGCCGCGCGTCCGGCATGACGCGGGCGCGTGCCGGGCGGGCGTTTGCGGTGCGCGACCCGCGACGCGGTGCCGCGCCCCGCCGCGCACGCCCCGTCAGTCGACGCCGCGCGCGCGGTCCTCCGCGAAGCGCTTCTGGAACGCATCGAACGTATGCGTCTCGATCGCCTCGCGGATCTCGCGCATCAGCTCGAGGTAGTAGTGCAGATTGTGGATCGTGTTGAGCTGCGCGCCGAGGATCTCGCCGACGCGGTGCAGGTGATGCAGGTAGCCGCGCGAGAAGTTCCGGCACGTGTAGCAGCCGCAGGTTTCGTCGAGCGGCTTCAGCGAGTTCTTGTGCGTCGCGTTGCGGATCTTCACGTCGCCGAAGCGCGTGAAGAGCCAGCCGTTGCGCGCGTTGCGGGTCGGCATCACGCAGTCGAACATGTCGACGCCCGCGGCGACGCCCGCGACGAGATCCTCCGGCGTGCCGACGCCCATCAGGTAGTGCGGCTTGTCGGCGGGCAGGCGCGGCGCGACGTGCTCGAGCACGCGCATCATGTCCTCCTTCGGCTCGCCGACGGAGAGCCCGCCGATCGCGAGGCCGTGGAAGCCGAGCTCGGCGAGTCCGGCGAGCGATTCGTCGCGCAGGTCCTCGAACATCCCGCCCTGGACGATCCCGAAGAGCGCGTTCGGATTGCCGAGGCGATCGAACTCGGCAAGCGAGCGCTTCGCCCAGCGCAGCGACATCCGCATCGAGTCGGCCGCTTCCTGGTGCGTCGTCGGCACGCCGTTCGTTGCATACGGCGTACATTCGTCGAACTGCATGACGATGTCGGAATTCAGCGTCTTCTGGATCTGCATCGACACTTCCGGCGACAGGAACAGCCGGTCGCCGTTGATCGGCGACGCGAACGTGACGCCGTCTTCGGTGATCTTGCGCAGATCGCCGAGCGAGAACACCTGGAAGCCGCCCGAATCGGTCAGGATCGGCTTGTTCCAGCCCATGAAGCGATGCAGCCCGCCGTGCGCGGCGATCGTCTCGAGGCCGGGGCGCAGCCACAGGTGGAACGTGTTGCCGAGGATGATCTGCGCGCGCATCTCGTCGAGCTCGCGCGGCTGCACCGCCTTCACGGTGCCGTACGTGCCGACCGGCATGAAGATCGGCGTCTCGACGACGCCGTGGTTGAGCGTCACGCGAGCGCGGCGCGCGCGGCCGTCGGTCGTCAGCAATTCGAACTTGAGGCCGCCGTGCGGGCGGATGCCCGCGGCCGTATCGTGCGATGAACCTTCGGTCATCTGTGGGACTCCTTGCCACCGGCATAGCTTTGCATGGGACCGGAGTATGCGCTAAAGCGCTGACTCCGGATCGACAAGTCCGGCGCATGTTGAAGACGCCGCCGGGGAAGCCGGCGGCGGCGAAAAAACGGGTGTCGCTTCGCGTGCCTGCGCTTGCGCACGCGGTGCAAGGCGCACGGCGCCGCGCGCCGGCATGCGTCAGCGCGCGTCGTCGCGCCGCGTGAGCAGCATCGCGTCGCCGTAGCTGAAGAAGCGGTAGCGCGCGTCGATCGCGTGCCGGTACGCGGCGCGGATCGTATCGACTCCGGCGAACGCCGACACGAGCATCAGGAGCGTCGACTTCGGCAGATGGAAATTCGTCACGAGCCGGTCGACGACGCGAAAGCGGTAGCCCGGCGTGATGAAGATGTCGGTTTCCGCGTGCGTTGCGCAAAGCGGCCGGCCGGCGGCCTCGGCGTCGCGCGCGGCCGCTTCGAGCGCGCGCATCGACGTCGTGCCGACCGCGATCACGCGGCCGCCGCGCGCGCGGGTTGCGGCGATCCTGTCGACGAGTGCGTCGGTCAGCTCGTACCACTCGCTGTGCATTTTGTGCTCGGCGAGGTTCTCGACCCGCACCGGCTGGAACGTGCCCGCGCCGACGTGCAGCGTGAGCGTCGCGCGCTCGACGCCGCGCGCATCGAGCGCGGCGAGCACCGCGTCGTCGAAGTGCAGGCCGGCCGTCGGCGCGGCGACGGCGCCCGGGTTCGCTGCGAACACCGTCTGATAGCGGGTCTCGTCGGTCGCGTCGGGCGTGTGCTCGATGTACGGCGGCAGCGGCAGCCGGCCGTGGCGCTCGATCAGCACGAGGCAGTCTTCGGGGAAGTGCAGCGTGAAGAACGGCTCGACGCGCTCGCCGACCGTCACGTCGAACGCGTCGGCGAGCGTGAGCGTCGTGCCGGGCGCGGGGCGCTTGCTCGCGCGGATCTGCGCGAGCGCGGTGCGCGCGCCCGTGACGCGCTCGATCAGCACCTCGATCCTGCCGCCGCTCGCCTTGTGGCCGAAGAAGCGCGCCTTCAGCACCTTGGTGTCGTTGAAGACGAGCAGATCGCCCGGCGCGACGCACGCGGGCAGCTCGGCGAAGCGCCGGTCGACGAGGCGCGGGGGCGCGCTCGTGTTGTCCACCTCGAGCAGGCGGCTCGCGCTGCGTTCGGGCAGCGCGGTTTGCGCGATCAGCTCGGGCGGCAGATCGAAATCGAAATCGGAAAGCGTGAACATGCGAAACGGGGTCGAGGCGGCCGGCCAAGCGGGCAAAGCGCGTAGCGGCGCACGCGAGCCGCTATGATGGCGGGGTTGCGCGGCTTGCCGACGTTGCTCGTTCGTGCGACGTGAAAGCCGCTATTGTACTTGCTAGCCTTCTACCCGATGCCAGTGCCCGTTCGCCGTTCCGTTGCCGATCCAGTCGAAGCCGACGCCTTCGCCGAAGACGCCGCGCCGGGCGCCGCCGCGCGCGGCGCGGCGCGGGACGGGACGAACTCGGGCGTGGGCGTGGGCGTGGGCGAAACGCGCGATGCGCATGGCGCTGGGGCCGCGCGGGGTGGGCGGGTGTCGGGCGACAGTCGTCGAGCGTCGAGCGGGGCGGGCGCGGCGCGCGCCGACGGCGCGCGCGATGCGGCCGGTGCGGCCGGTGCGGCGCAGGCGCGGCGCGCGGCGGCCCCGGCCGAATTCGACGCCGCCGCCGCCGCTGGCGCGCGCTCGCGGCCGCGTGCGGCCTCGCCGCGTGGCCGCACGGCCGACGGCCGCGTCGTGCCGGCCGCCGCACAGGCCGCACAGGCCGACCGCGACGTCGCGCCGGCCGCAACGGCGAAGCCTGCCGGGCGCGCGGCGAAATCCACCTCGAAATCCTCCGCCGACGCGGCCAGCGCAAAGACCGCATCGAAGCTCGTCAAGACCGCCGACAAGCTCGCGAAGCTCGGCCTCGCGCGCGACATCGATCTCGTCCTGCATCTGCCGATGCGCTACGAGGACGAAACGACGCTCACGCCGGTCCGCGAGCTGCTGCCGGGCGAGATCGCACAGACGGAAGGCGTCGTGTTCGACAACGAGATCGCCTATCGCCCGCGCCGCCAGTTGCTTGTGAAGTTGCGCGACGAATCGGACGCCGAGCTCGTGCTGCGCTTCCTGAACTTCTACGGCTCGCAGCTCAAGCAGATGGCGGTCGGCCAGCGGCTGCGCGTGCGCGGCGACGTTCGCGGCGGCTTCTTCGGCCTGGAGATGGTGCATCCGACGGTCAAGGTCGTCGAAGCGGACGCGCCGCTGCCGCAGGCGCTGACGCCCGTCTACCCGAGCACGGCGGGCGTGTCGCAGGCGTATCTGCGCAAGGCGATCGACAACGCGCTCACGCGCACGCCGCTGCCCGAGCTGCTGCCGCCCGAAGTCGCGCGCACGTATCTGGCGCCGCTCGACGTGCCGCCGCTCGCCGACGCGGTGCGCCTGCTCCATCACCCCGGCGTCGGCGCGGACGAAACGGCCCTCATCGACGGCACGCACCCGGCGTGGACGCGAATCAAGTTCGACGAGCTGCTCGCGCAGCAGTTGTCGCTCAAGCGCGCGCACGAAGAGCGCCGCACGCGCGCCGCGCCCGCGATGCCGCGCCGCGCGCGCGAAGACGGCGCGTCGCTGTCGGCGCGCCTCTACGCGGCGCTGCCGTTCCGGCTGACGGCCGCGCAGGAGCGCGTTGTCGCCGAGATCGCGCACGATCTCACGCAGCCGCACCCGATGCAGCGCCTGCTGCAAGGCGACGTCGGCAGCGGCAAGACGGTCGTCGCGGCGCTCGCCGCCGCCCAGGCGATCGACGCCGGCTACCAGGCCGCGCTGATGGCGCCGACCGAAATCCTCGCCGAGCAGCATGCGCGCAAGCTGCGCGGCTGGCTCGAGCCGCTCGGCGTGTCGGTCGCGTGGCTCGCCGGGAGCCTGAAGACGAAGGAAAAGCGCGCGGCGCTCGAGGCGGCCGCGCTCGGCACCGCGCAGCTCGTGATCGGCACGCACGCGATGATCCAGGACACGGTCGAATTTGCGCGGCTCGGGCTCGTGATCGTCGACGAGCAGCACCGCTTCGGCGTCGAGCAGCGGCTCGCGCTGCGCGCGAAGGCGGCGAACGCGGCCGACGGCGCGGCGGGCTTCCAGCCGCACCAGCTGATGATGTCGGCGACGCCGATCCCGCGCACGCTCGCGATGACGTACTACGCGGACCTCGACGTGTCGACGATCGACGAGCTGCCGCCCGGCCGCACGCCGATCCTGACGCGGCTCGTATCCGACGCGCGGCGCGACGAGGTGATCGGCCGCGTGCGCGAGGCGGCGCTCGCGGGCCGACAGGTGTACTGGGTATGCCCGCTCATCGAGGAAAGCGAGACGCTGCAGCTCCAGACGGCCGTCGAGACTTACGAGACGCTCGCCGCCGCGCTGCCGGAGCTGAAGGTCGGACTCGTGCACGGCCGGCTCGCGCCTGCGCAGAAGGCGGCGGTGATGGACGCGTTCTCGCGCAACGACGTGCAATTGCTCGTCGCGACGACGGTGATCGAAGTCGGCGTCGACGTGCCGAACGCGTCGCTGATGGTGATCGAGCATGCGGAGCGCTTCGGGCTCGCGCAATTGCACCAGCTGCGCGGGCGGGTCGGGCGCGGCACCGCCGCGTCGGTGTGCGTGCTGATGTACAGCGGGCCGTTGTCGATCGCGGGCCGCGCGCGCCTGAAGACGATGCGCGAGACGACCGACGGCTTCGAGATCGCGCGCCGCGACCTGGAGATCCGCGGCCCCGGCGAGTTCCTCGGCGCGCGCCAGTCGGGCGCGGCGATGCTGCGCTTCGCGGATCTCGAGAACGACGGCTGGCTGATCGAGCCGGCGCGGGAGGCGGCCGCGCGCCTCATCGCCGGCTACCCGGATGTCGTTGCGCAGCACCTCGCGCGCTGGCTCGGCGCGCGCGAGCAGTACCTGAAGGCCTGAGCGCGCGGCGAGCGGCTTTCGAGCGGCGTTCGTCGCGCGCCGCAACAGTGGATCTTTTCGACGAAGGTTGGCGAATCGGCCCAACCAGTGTATAAATTTAATCTATCGTCATGAAATGATTGATTAACCCGCAATGACGCTTACTGAACTGAAGTACATCGTCGCAGTCGCGCGCGAACGCCATTTCGGCCGGGCGGCCGAGGCTTGCTTTGTCAGCCAGCCGACGCTGTCGGTGGCGATCAAGAAGCTGGAAGACGAGCTGAACGTGCAGATCTTCGAGCGCGGCGCGAGCGAGGTGAGCGTGACGCCGATCGGCGACCAGATTGTCACGCAGGCACAGCGCGTGCTCGAGCAGACGTTCGCGATCAAGGAGATCGCGAAGCAGGGCAAGGACCCGCTCATCGGGCCGTTCCGGCTCGGCGTGATCTATACGATCGGCCCCTATTTGCTGCCGACGCTCGTCAAGCAGATGATCCGCCGCGTGCCGCAGATGCCGCTGATGCTGCAGGAGAACTACACGCTCAAGCTGCTCGAATTGCTGAAGCAGGGCGAGATCGACGCGGCGATCATGGCGCTGCCGTTTCCTGAAACGGGCCTGATGGTGCGGCCGCTGTACGACGAGCCGTTCGTCGTCGCGCTGCCGGCCGGGCACCCGTGGGAGGCGCGCCGCAAGATCGATGCGACCGACCTGAAGCAGGAGACGATGCTGCTGCTCGGCAACGGCCATTGCTTCCGCGATCACGTGCTCGGCGTGTGTCCCGAGCTGATGCACTTCTCGCAGACCGCGGACGGGATCCAGAAGACCTTCGAGGGCTCGTCGCTCGAGACGATCCGCCATATGGTCGCGAGCGGCGTCGGGATCACGGTGCTGCCGCGGATGTCGGTCGCCGAAGTGGGGCCGCATGCGAACGGCCCGGATGCCGAACTGCTGTCGTACGTGCCGTTCGAGGACCCGGTGCCGGATCGGCGGGTCGTGCTCGTCTGGCGCAAGAGCTTCACGCGTATGCCGGCGATCGACGCGATCAGCGAGGCGATCATCGCATGCGATCTGCCCGGCGTGTCGAAGCTCGACATCCCGGCGACGGTGAATTGAAGCGCGGCGCGTGCGGCCGGTCGGTCGCCGCGCATGAACGGGGCCTCGTGGCTCCGTTTATTTTTGCCTATCACATAGATAAAACTTATTAAATTTAAATAATCAATAGCATTGTATAAAATCCTCTGCATGGATCGGCGCGGCGCCGCCGGCCGGTCCGCACGGTTAGCGCAAGCGTCAAAGGAGGATGTCATGATGCAATCGGCATTGCAGCACGCGCGGCGGAACATTGCGCCGCGCATGACGGTCGTCAATCGTGCCAGGGCTGCCATTCGGAGCCTGCGTCCGATTGCGTTCGCTTACCTGGCGGACCGCGCATATGGCGGCTGAACGCCGCCGCATGCCGGCTTGCGTTTGCGAACCATTCGCCGCGTTGTACGCAGGAGGGATCAACCTGTTTCTTGCCCCGCAATGACGCTCCACGAACGGTGCTCGGCTTCGACGCCGGGCCGCGTGGGCGTACACGAACAAAGGAGAAATCGCATGTCGAATGAAGCGAAGTGCCCGTTCCATCACACCGCGCGCAGCGGCACGTCGAACCAGGACTGGTGGCCCAATCAGCTGGATCTGAAGATCCTGCACCAGCACTCGTCCCTGTCCGATCCGATGGACAAGGATTTCAGCTACGCGGAAGCGTTCGGGAAGCTGGACCTCGCGGCCGTGAAGAAGGATCTCCATGCGCTGATGACCACGTCGCAGGACTGGTGGCCGGCCGACTTCGGCCACTACGGCGGCTTGTTCATCCGCATGGCATGGCACAGCGCGGGCACGTACCGCACGGCCGACGGCCGCGGCGGCGCGGGCGAAGGTCAGCAGCGCTTCGCGCCGCTCAACAGTTGGCCCGACAACGCGAACCTCGACAAGGCGCGCCGGCTGCTATGGCCGATCAAGCAGAAGTACGGCCGCAACATTTCGTGGGCCGACCTGCTGATCCTGACCGGTAACGTCGCGCTGGAATCGATGGGCTTCAAGACTTTCGGCTTCGCCGGCGGCCGTGCGGACACGTGGGAGCCCGAGGACGTCTACTGGGGCTCGGAGAAGATCTGGCTGGAGCTGAGCGGCGGCCCGAACAGCCGCTACTCGGGCGACCGCGACCTCGAGAACCCGCTCGCCGCCGTGCAGATGGGCCTGATCTACGTGAACCCCGAAGGTCCGGACGGCAACCCCGATCCGGTCGCCGCGGCGCGCGACATTCGCGAAACATTTGCGCGGATGGCGATGAACGACGAAGAGACGGTCGCGCTGATCGCGGGCGGGCACACGTTCGGCAAGACTCACGGCGCGGGCGACGCATCGCTCGTCGGTCCCGAGCCTGAAGCGGCCGGGCTCGACGAGCAGGGCCTCGGCTGGAAGAGCCGTTTCGGCTCGGGCAAGGGCGCGGACGCGATCACGAGCGGGCTGGAAGTCGTGTGGACGGCCACGCCGACGCAGTGGAGCAACGGCTTCTTCGCGAACCTGTTCGGCTACGAATGGGAGCTGACGAAGAGCCCGGCCGGCGCGCACCAGTGGGTCGCGAAGGGCGCCGACGCGGTGATTCCCGATCCGTTTGATCCGTCGAAGAAGCGTCTGCCGACGATGCTGACGACCGACCTGTCGTTGCGCTTCGATCCCGCGTACGAGAAGATCTCGCGCCGCTTCTACGAGAACCCCGACCAGCTCGCCGACGCGTTCGCCCGCGCATGGTTCAAGCTGACACACCGCGACATGGGGCCGCGCGCGCGCTATCTCGGCCCGGAAGTGCCGGCCGAGGAACTGCTGTGGCAGGACCCGATTCCGGCCGTCGACCACAAGCTGATCGACGCCGCCGACATCGCCGCGCTGAAGGGCAAGATTCTCGCCTCGGGGCTGTCCGTGTCGCAACTGGTGTCGACGGCGTGGGCATCGGCGTCGACGTTCCGCGGCTCCGACAAGCGCGGCGGCGCGAACGGCGCGCGCATTCGCCTCGCGCCGCAGAAGGACTGGGAAGCGAACCAGCCCGCGCAGCTCGCGACGGTGCTCGAGACGCTCGAAGGCATCCGCGGCGCGTTCAACGGCGCGCAGACAGGCGGCAAGAAGGTGTCGCTCGCCGACCTGATCGTGCTGGCCGGTGCGGCTGGCGTCGAGCAGGCTGCGAAGAACGCGGGCCACGCGGTAACGGTGCCGTTCGCGCCGGGCCGCATGGATGCGTCGCAGGAGCAGACCGATGTCGAGGCGATGGCCGTGCTCGAGCCGGTTGCGGACGGTTTCCGCAACTACCTGAAGGGCAAGTTCACGATTCCGGCCGAGGTGCTGCTGGTCGACAAGGCGCAGTTGCTGACGCTGAGCGCACCGGAGATGACGGTGCTGCTGGGCGGCCTGCGCGTGCTGGGCGCGAACGTCGGGGATACGAAGCACGGCGTGTTCACCGCGCGTCCGGAGGCGCTGACCAACGACTTCTTCGCGAACCTGCTCGACATGGGTACGGAGTGGAAGCCCGTGTCGGACGCGAACGACGTGTTCGAAGGGCGCGATCGCGCGACGGGGCAGGTCAAGTGGACGGGCACGCGCGTTGACCTCGTGTTCGGCTCGAACTCGCAGTTGCGCGCGCTGGCCGAGGTCTACGGCAGCGCGGACGCGCAGGAGAAGTTCGTGAGCGACTTCGTCGCGGTCTGGAACAAGGTGATGAACCTCGACCGCTTCGACCTCGCGTGATCGCGGCATCGTGCCGCTGACGCGGCAACGGAACGGGAAACGGCCGGTCGCGGGACCGGCCGTTTCCCTCCGGGCCGCCGATATCGTTTCAAGGAGTGAAGGTCATGACGCAAATGATGCTCGACATGCGCGTGGCGCTCGCGGCGCCGGCCAGGCGCGCGCCCGCCGTCGCGTTGCGGCGGCTGGTCGGCTTCGCGATCGCGGGCGGCGGCGCGGCCGTGCTGATCGCTCAGGCCGCGCATCACATCGCGGCTGCCGCGGGCGGGTGAGCGCTCATCCGATTCGCGCAAATTGCGCGATCGCGGTCTAAGCTAAACTGGTGTGGCCCGAACGCGCACGTCGCAAACGCGCATGTCGCAAACGCGCACGTCGCCTTCGGCATGCGGATTTTTCGATGCATTTTCGCCGGTTCGAACCATCGGACAAGGAGTCTCGAGGATGGCCAAGAAAAGCAACGCAACTCAGATCAACATCGGCATCAGCGACAAGGATCGCAAGAAGATCGCGGAAGGGTTGTCCCGTCTGCTCGCGGACACGTACACGCTGTACCTGAAGACGCACAACTTCCACTGGAACGTGACGGGCCCGATGTTCAACACGCTGCACCTGATGTTCGAGGAGCAGTACAACGAGCTATGGCTCGCCGTCGATCTCGTCGCGGAGCGCATCCGCACGCTCGGCGTTGTCGCGCCGGGCACGTATCGCGAATTCGCGAAGCTGTCGTCGATTCCCGAGGCGGACGGCGTGCCGGCCGCCGAGGACATGATCCGCCAGCTCGTCGAGGGGCACGAGGCCGTCGTGCGCACCGCGCGGACGATCTTCCCGGACGCCGACGCGGCAAGCGACGAGCCGACCGCCGATCTGCTGACGCAGCGGCTGCAGACGCACGAGAAGACCGCGTGGATGCTGCGCTCGCTGCTCGCCTGAGCGGCGCATGCGTGGGAGGCCGGCGCCGAGCCGGTCCGAATCCCGATTTCGATCTCGATCGACTCGATGAGAGCCTCTCTCGGCTTGGCCGCGGGAGGCTTTTTCGCATGGGCGGCGCGCCGGATTCGCGGCCGGCACGCGCGAGAACGCGTCGTGGCCCGACGTTCGCGCGGCGATTGGCGAGCCGCGCAGACGGTTTTAGAATGCAACTCATCGTCCGCAATGCGCGCGGCTCGGCGCCGCGCTTCAGGACTTTCCCGATTCCCGCAAGCCATGACCCGACGTAGAGACATGAGCGCCGACGACTGCCCCGTCGCGCGCGCGGTGGCCGCGATCGGCGATCGCTGGTCGCTCCTCATCGTGCGCGACGCGTTCGACGGCATGCGCCGCTTCACCGAATTCCAGCGCAACCTCGGCATCGCGCGCAACATGCTCGCCGACCGGCTGAAGACGCTCGTCGATTCGGGCGTGCTCGCGGCGGCGCCCGCGTCCGACGGCTCCACGTACCAGGAGTACGTGCTGACCGACAAGGGACGCGCGCTCTTTCCGGTTGTCGTCGCGCTGCGGCAGTGGGGCGAGTCGCAGTTGTTCGCGGCGGGCGAGCGTCATTCTCGCCTCGTCGAGCGGCGCAGCGGCCGGCCGGTGGCCGCGATGGCGCCGCGCACGCATGGCGGCCGCGCGCTGCGGCCGGAGGATGCGGTCGTCGACAAGCTCGGTTCGGACGGCGAGCAGTAGCTTTCGCGCGGGGCCGGATGGGGCGGCGCGGTCGGCGTCGCGGTCGAGGCGCTGGCTGCCGAACCGCCGAACCGCCGAACCGCCGAACCGCCGAACCGCCGAACCGCCGAACCGCCGAACCGCCGAACCGCCGAACCGCCGAACCGCCGAAACGCCGAAACGCCGAAACGCCGAAACGCCGAAACGCCGAAACGCCGAAACGCCGAAACGCCGAAACGCCGAAACGCCGAAACGCCGAAACGGCCCGTCGGCGCGGACGCATTTACGGCGCCCGCATTTCGAATGCGGCCGGCGAGCAGCGCGCAAAGGGACGCAAAAAAGGGCAAAAGCGCCGGGCCCGCGTTTTTGCCGCAAATCCCGTGCGGTTCTACAATGCCGGGGTTACGTTTCCGGGCTTCCCGCCCGTTCGCCCCGATGCTCGCCCGTTTCCCTCTCTATTTGCGGCTGATCCGGATGGACAAGCCGATCGGCAGCCTGCTGCTGCTCTGGCCGACGCTGAACGCGCTGTGGATCGCGTCAGATGGCCATCCGGCGCCGTCGCTCGTCGTCATTTTCGTGCTCGGCACGCTGCTGATGCGCTCGGCCGGCTGCGCGATCAACGACTACGCGGACCGCGATTTCGACCGCCACGTGAAGCGCACCGCCGACCGGCCGCTCACGTCGGGCAAGATCCGCGCGTGGGAGGCGATCGCGATCGCCGTCGGTCTCGCGCTCGTGTCGTTCCTGCTGATCCTGCCGCTCAATGCGCTGACGAAGGAATTGTCGGTCGTCGCGGTGTTCGTCGCGGCGACCTATCCGTTCATGAAGCGCTTCTTCGCGATTCCGCAGGCGTACCTCGGCATCGCGTTTGGCTTTGGGATCCCGATGGCGTTCGCGGCCGTGCAGGACACGGTGCCGACGATCGCATGGATGATGCTGGTGGCGAACGTCTGCTGGTCGGTCGCGTACGACACCGCGTACGCGATGGTCGATCGCGATGACGACCTGAAGATCGGCATGCGCACGTCGGCGATCACGTTCGGCCGCCACGACGTGCTCGCGATCATGCTCTGCTATGCGGCGATGCTCGGCATCTACGTGTGGCTCGGCGCGACGCGGCATTTCGGCTGGCCGTACTGGGCGGGCTGGGTGGCCGCGGTCGGGTGCTCGATCTATCACTACACGCTGATCAAGGACCGCGAGCGGATGGCGTGCTTCGCCGCGTTCAAGCACAACAATTGGCTCGGCGGCGCGCTGTTCGCAGGGATCGTCGCGCACTACGCGCTGACTGCGCTGTAGGCGTCGCGCCGGCGGGCGCTCGCCCGTGCGACACGGGTCCGAAAGCGGCTCTGTTGGGCCGCTTTCCTTTTTGGCGCGTTGAATTGCGGCGGGGCTCGTCTGCACGACGTTCGCGAGGCCGCGCGTCGAGGGGCGCACGCGATTCGGTCGCGAGATCGTGTTGCCGCATCCGCATCCGCATCCGCATCCAAGACCAAGACCAAGACCAAGACCAAGACCAAGACCAAGACCAAGACCAAGACCAAGACCAAGACCAAGACCAAGACCAAGACCAAGACCAAGACCAAGACCAAGACCAAGACCAAGACTGGGGCCAGGCTCGAGTCCGATGCCGCGTCTGCGTCTTCGCGATCCATGAGAATCGCTTAATGGCATTCGCGCGGCCTCAAGGATCGGCGATGACCTCGCATCCGGCATCCGCATCGCCTGGTGCCCTTCGAGCGAGTCCATCGGCGCACGGCGCAACACCCGCTTCAGTTTCGCGTGCGTTCCGCGATCGATCGAACCGGGTAGGGCACCGGCATCCCGGCGACATGCGATCTGACGTTCTCGAGCGCCATCCTCGCGACCGCATGCTGGGCCTCCTGCGTCTCCGCCGCGACATGCGGCGTGAGGATGACGTTCGGCAGGCGCCGCAAGCCTTCGCCGACGTTCGGCTCGTCGGCGAATACGTCGAGCCCGGCCCAGCCGAGTCTTTGTTCGGACAGCGCGTCGATCAGCGCGGTTTCGTCGACGAGCGAGCCGCGGGCGATGTTGACGATGGCCCCGGCCGGCCCGATCGCATCGATGACGTCGCGGCCGACGAGGCCGCGGTTGCGCTCGTCCGCCCGGCACGCGACAACGAGATGATCGGCCCATCGCGCGAGGTCGAGCGCGGTGGAAAAGAAAGGGAGATCCGACTCGGGCTTCGCCCGCAATGCGGTGTAGCCGACTTGCGCTTCCATCGCGACGAGTCGCGATGATATCCGTCGTCCGATCGCACCGAGACCGACGACGCCGACGCGTGCGCCGGCAAGGCCGCGTCCGCCGACGAACGGGATCGGGCGCGCGACTCGCCAGTTCCCGCCGGCGACGAATCGATGCAGATCGGGAAGCCGTCGCACGCATGCCAACAGCAGGCAGATCGCGAATTCCGCGACCGCCGACGCATTGGCGTCAGGGCAGTGGGCGACGACGATGCCTCGATCGCGCGCGGCGGCGAGATCGACGCCTTCGAATCCCGAGCCGCAGCAGCAGATCAAAGACAGGTTCGGCAGCCGCGTCATCGCGTCCCGGGTGGCGCCGATCCGGCCGACGGTCAGCAAGACGTTCGCATGCCCGGCGCCGCGCAGGTCTGCGTGCGGGTCCGAGAGATCGACCGGGCCCGCGACCGGAAACTCGCGTCGAACGGCATCGAGCGTGGCGTCGGGCGTGCAGTGCGTCGCCAGGATGCCGGGAGATTGATCGGCTTTCATCGCGTGCGCCACCTCAGGCGCCAATGCAGATCGCACCAGCCGCGATCACGACGCATGATACGAATCGCTTCGCGGTGACCTGTTCGTTCAGGAAGATTCGGCCGATCAGCACGGCGAACACGACGCTCGTTTCGCGGATCGCGGACACCGCGCCCATCGCGCCGAATTGCATCGCCCAGACGACGATGCCGTACGCGACGATCGACACGATCCCGCCGGCGACCGACGAGCCGATGTCGACCCTGGGCGCCCTCAGCGCGCCCCAGCTCCGGTTCGTCACGAACACGACGGGCATCAACGCGTAGAACACGAAAGTCCACGCGACATATGAGATCGAATCGCCGGACAGGCGCACGCCGATGCCGTCGATGACCGTGTATAGCGCTATCGTGACGCCCGTCAGCAGCGCCGCCGCGGCGTTCGCGTACGACACCTTGTTGCGCTGCCACGCGAGACTGATGATCCCGACCGAAACCAGTGCGATGCCGACCACGTGAAGCGCGACGAGACGCTCGCCGGCGAAGAGCGCCGCGCCGAGCGTGACGAGGAGCGGGGACGAACCGCGGGCGATCGGATAAGCCTCGCCGAGATCGCCGTGCCGATACGCATAGACGAGGCTCAGGTTGTAGCCGATGTGGACGAACCCCGAAGCGACGACGTACGGCCAGGACGCAGCGGCGGGAGCGGGCAGGAACGCGACGAAGACGATCGCGACGGCGGCGATTCCGATGCTCATCCACGTCATCGACAGGAAGCGATCCCGATTGCCGTGCAGAATCGCATTCCATGATGCGTGCAGCACCGCTGCCAGCAACACCAATCCACCGACATAGCTGATCATTTCGCCGATCCGATATTGGGGCAACGAGAGGGATCGCCTCACTCTAATTGATGATTGTCTGCTCAGTCAAACGGCCTGCCGATATAGGGCTTTCGGCGGAAATCGGCCGATCGTCGAATTTCATTTACACCACACCGGAGGCCATCGCTTTCAATACGGCGAGATGCCTCGATTGAACGTCGAATTTCGCCATCAATTTCTTCACGTGATAAAGCACGCCGTTCTCCGATATGCCGAGTATCATCGCGATCTCCCAGCTCGATTTTCCGGCGGCGATCCATTTCAGGCATTCGAGCTCGCGATGGGTCAACGGCGCGCTCGGCTCATGGTCCGGCCGGTTCGAAATGCGCTCCATGCCTTCGCGAACGAAAGCGGCGGCGAGCGCTCCTTGCGCGAAAGTCGTCGGCGCATGTTTCGCGGACAGGCTCGTCGTTCCGCCGGCCGAGCGCGACGCGAGACTCAACACGCTGACCTCGCCATGCCTCGAATGCACCGGAAAACTCGCGCCCGCGACGAGCCCGTGACCGCGAGCGTCTTCCATGAAGTTCCGCTGTTCGCGGGAATGGCAGATACCGTCGTGCCACTGCAGCGGAATCAGGCGGTGCCCGCAGTGCTGCACGATCGGATCGATTCGAATATATCCGGATGACTTGTATTTTTCTTGCCAGGCCGTCGGGTAATTCGAGATTGTCTTGACCGGACTTTCCTGTTTGTCCATGTCGGAAAGCGTGCCGTAAAAGAAGTAATCGAAGCCGAGTCTTGCCGCGATTCTGGACAGGATGTCATGGATGTCGCGTTCCGTTCTCGCGGACGACGTTTGATCGAGAATATCCTGCGTCAATCTCTCGTGTCTCATGATGGTTCACCGGAAACGGATGGCCGATGGCGGATGGCCGATTTCAGGCCAAGGGTGGCGTTCGCGCCTGCGCGTGCCGCGTCCCGTTCGGATCGCGATGCGGCGCCGCGCCCGTCGGCAACGACGCCACGAATTCGGACATGCGCCGAACGAGTTCGTCGATATCGGCGTCGTCGATTTCTCCGATCACGCCAACCCGGAACGAATCCGGATTCCAGTGCTTGGTCGGATAGATTTCGAGCCCATGCTCGAACAGGTATTGCTCGAGCGCGGCGACACGTCCGCGGACCTGGGGTGGCGTCGCGAACGTCGTGATGATCGGCGCGCGGTTCGCGGCGTCGATGACGGGCGCGATGCCGACACGCGCAAGCCCGTCGACGAGCCGCTGCGTGCGCCGCCGATACGACGCGAGGCGCGCGGCCTGTCCGCCGGCTTCGTCGTACTCGTCGATCGCCCGGTCGAGCGCGAGCATGATCTGGATCGGCGGCGTGTATCGCCACTGACGATTCGATTCGAGCGCGCGATGCTGCGCGAGCAGATCGAGACTCAGCGTGCGCGGGCGAGGACGGCGCATCAGCGCCGTTTCGTCGGCGATCACGAATCCGAGGCCGGGCAGGCCGTGAAGACACTTGTTCGACGACAGCGCGACCGCCGCGAGCGTCCGCCCGGCGAATTCGAGCGGATATGCGCCGAACGTGCTGATTGCGTCGAGCAGCACGCGGCGGCCGTGCCGAGCGGCGAGCGAGACCAGGCCCGCGACGTCGTTGAGCACGCCGAGCGCCGTCTCGAAGTGAACGGCCGCGACGTGCGTGACATGAGGGCTCGCGGCGAGCGCGCGTTCGACGAGCGGCAGATCGATTCGCGCGGTGTGGTCGCACGCGAGCACGTCATGCCGGATGCCGTGAACCCGGCATATCTCCGTCATTCGCTCGCTGTATGCGCCGTTTTCGACGATCAGCACGTGATCGTCGTCGGCCAGCAGGCTGCACAGCATCGCTTCGACGGCGAATGTGCCGCTGCCCTGGATCGGCACCGCGCTGTAGCCGCTGCCGCAGCCGGCGATGCGTGCGATCTTCGCCCTCAAGCGCTGGGTGAGCGCCGTCGCGGGCGGGCTGCGCGAGCCGAGATCAACCGCGGCCGCGGCGCGCACCGCATCCGATGTGGTGAGCGGGCCCGGCGTGAAGAGGCGGCGCCGCGTGACGTGCGTGCGCGACATTCTCTCGGCGGCATCGTTCATTTGGGCGCCTCCTGGGCCGCGCTGTGACGAGTCGGCGTGGCGACATGGAAGATCGGGTTGTCCGGCCGGCTGCGCTTCGCGCGGTAGTACAGCTCGTACAGGTCGCCTTCGCTCGCGGGATTGAACGTGAAGAACAGCATGCGGCGCGTCGATCCCGACCGGTTCGGCTCGGAGCGGTGCGGGACGTACGAGTCGAACAGGATCATGTCGCCCGGCTGCGCCTCGACGAGCGTCCACGTCATCCGGGCGGCGAGCTCGTCGACGATGTCGCCGTTGCGCGGCCCGCCCCCGTAGCTCGGCAGCGCCGCGAGCAAGCCGCGCGGCGTCCGCGTCGACGGCGCGCGGGCCGACAAGCCGTCCCAGGCGTCGGCCATCTCGAGGCCGCCGTTCGCCTCGACCGCGGGATCGAGCGCCAGCGCGGCCGTGACCTGATAGCGGGTCGGGAAATGGCGATAGGCGGTGATGTCCTGATGCGCGGTGAAAGCGCCGCCGCCCGGGAGCTTCAGGTTGCATTTGTCCTTGAAGAGCGACACGGGCTCGCCGAGCACGCTTTCGATCAAATGTGCGAGACGCGGGACGAGCGATTGCTTCACATAGGCGGACGCCCCGGCCAGATATTCGAACCTGCACAACGTGCGCGGATCGGTGCGCTCGGCAACCGCGATGACGGCGCCGGCATCGGCGGACGCGCCCGGGTTCTCGAGCAGGCGGCGTGCCGCTTGCGACGCCAATCGATCGTATTCGGCCTCGATGCGGGCAAGATCGATCTGCGTGTCGCGATGCGACAGGCGGACGTAGCCGCGTTCGTGAAAGGAATCACGCAGTGTGTTCATCGGAAGTGCCCGGTGGAGTCGAGAGCAATCGGAAAGCGCAGGCCGGCGCGGCCGCCCTTCGCCGATTCAATCCGCATGCCGCATCCGTTCGAGCGCCTGCTCGAAAGCCTGCTGCTGCGTGCACAGCACGAGGCGGACGTGGTCGTCCCCGAGTCTTCCGTATGCCGAGCCGGGCACGACCGCCACCTTGCGCTGCTCGAGCAGGAATCGCGCGACTTCGTCGCCGACCGGCACGCCGTCCCGGCGATAGGCGGCCGGCAGCTTCTCGTAGAAGCCGCTCACGTCCGGGAACAGGAACATCGCGCCGAGCGGGCGCCGCGTCCATCGATAGCCGGAGTCGGCCGACAGGCGCTTGACCGCGGCGACGTTGCGCGCACGCAGATCGTCGACGGTCCGTGCAAGCCAGCCGTCGCGCTTCGGATCGCCGATGATGCGCTTCGCGATGCGCTCGTACTGGATGTTGACGCCGAGGTACAGATAGTCGTGCGCCTTCGCCGCTTGATCGATGACGTGAGCCGGCGCGACCATCCAGCCGATTCGCAAGCCGGGCAGGCCGAATTTCTTCGAGAAGCTGTTGATGAGTATCGCGTTGCGGGCGAGCGGCGCGAACGTGCTCGCCGGCATGTGCGGCCGTTCGAAATGCATCACGTCGTAGACCTCGTCGTGAATGACCCAGGTGCCGTGCTTGTCGGCCACTTCGGCGATGCGCCGCCAGTCGTCGTGGCTCGCCACGTAGCCGGTCGGATTTTCGGGCGAGTTCACGATGAACGCCTTCGCGCCTTTGCACAGCGTGTCGTCCGCGAGGTTGTCCGCGTATTCGTGCTGAGATGGCGCCCGGCGAAGGCGGCGCGGCACGCGATCGAGCGTCGCGACGGTGCGGGCGTAAAGCTGATACGACGGATCGCTGACGATCACCGGATCGCCGGCCGCCGACGTCACGAGGAGTGCGAGCGTGATGGCTTCCACGCCGCCGTGCGTCGTCATGATCTCCCGCTCGGCATCGAGCAGCAGCCCGTAGCGATCGCGATACCAGCCGGCGATCGCCTCGCGCAGCGCGAGGCTTCCGCGCGGGTCCTCGTAGCGCTTCGCGCCGTCGAGGAACGCGTTGAGCGACAGGTCCTCGCGGGAGAGGTCGTCGAGCAGATGCGCGGGCGGCCCGAAGACGGGTTCGCCGAAGCTCAGGTTCGCGATCTGCGGATCGGCCTTCGCGCGAAGCGAAATGGCCTTCGACGCATAGATGTCCATGTCGACGAGTACCGGATTCAGCTCCGTGGGGAAGACACCGGGAGAAACTCGAGTTGTTTGCATGGTGCGCTCACGTTCGTAGTGATGAGACGAGGGCGGGGCGCCGCCGGATTGCGTGACGGCGCCCGCCGATGGTTCGCGACCGCGGGAGGGCGGCCGTCCGTCGCGCGACGCACGCTTGTCCCGCCGGCGCCGGATGCCTGTGAAGCCGCCCGGCGACGGCGCCCGGCGCAACGGCCGGACGGCCGAGCTTGTCCGTTGGTCCGACGGCGATCGGGACGCGGAGCCACTTCGGCTCGCGCATCGCGGATGCGCTCGACGCAGCGGTGAACGCTTCGCGTCGCGCGCCGCTCCGCGCGCGGGATTCGGCTAAGCGGCATCCCGGTCCGTCACGCGCCGGACGGACGACATCGTATGAATCACGCAGCGAAGTACTTGCGCTCGGCGGCCTGCACTTCGAATTCGCCGGTGAGCTCGAAGATGTCGTTCAACGTCGCGATTTCGTGCTCGATCCCGGCGACGGTCTGGCTCTCGTAGATCGCGCGCGTCACCCGTCGGATGTTGGTCACGGACGCGCGCAGGCTGTGATTGGCCCAGATCACGGCGGACACATGCGCGTCGCGGAACGCGGCCGTCGGCGTCTTGTAGTATTTCGTCGGCACGATGATGACCGGGGCGCGCCGCGACCATTGATCGCAGAAGTCGAGAATCTCCTGCCCGTCGGCCTTCTTCGAATGGATCAGGATCGCGTCCGCGCCCGCTTCGCGGTACGCATCGGCGCGCTGGAGGGCTTCCTCCATCGGGCAGCCGCTGACGAGCGCCTCGATTCGCGCCACGACGCAGAAATCCGGATCGACCTGACTGTCCTTCGCCGCGCGCAGCTTGCCGCAGAATTCCGCGATGTCCGCGAGATCCTGGCCCGATCCGATGAAGGAATTCGTCTTCGGGAAAAGCTTGTCTTCGAGGCACACGCCGGCAATGCCGAGCTGCGACAGCTTCTTGACCAGCCGGCGCACGTTGTTGAAGTTGCCGAAGCCGGTGTCGCCGTCGAGCAGGATCGGCACGGACGTGTGGTCGGTCATGAATTCGACGACGTCGACGACCTGGGTCCACGAAGCTTCGTTGCGGTCGGTCAATCCGAGCGACGCGGAGATCGACAGGCCCGAACCCCATATCGCCTTGAAGCCGACTTCCTCGGCAATTCTCGCGCTGAGCGCGTTATGGGCCTCCATGAAGAATTCCAGCTCGTTTCCGCAAATCAGCTCCTTCAGGACGCGTGCTTTTGTCTTTTTCATAGACTCACCTTTTATAGGGTCTTCTGATAGCCGGATGCCGATCGTTTGCAATGGATCGGCGCGTCGTCCGGAATTTGGAATGCAATAGGCCTACGCGTTAACGTTGAATGTCATTGGCTTGGGTTAAATTTTATTAGACATCTTTCTGTCACATTTAAACACTACAAGAAGATGTAGGGTAATGCGGGAGAAAATGACGCGATCCTGGGAGTATTTGGGGGCGGTGAAGTAGAAATTTCCGGGTTATGGCGGAGCGGGTCAAAATCGGGATATTGTTATCGTGATATCTTGCTATTTTAGCGTTTGACCCTGATCCGTAATGCCTTTCGTTAATATTTTGGCTGACAATTTATTTGAAAGTTATTCAACTGAATTGGGATTATTTGTTGGCTGATTGTGTTTCTTGATGAAGATATTTATTGAATAATATCGATGATATGAATTTTAATTCGGACGCGAAGCCCGAATAACTCCGGGCCGATTTCCACGAAACCGATGCGCGATGTCGACTGAGAGCGTGCGCGACGCGTAGCGGAACCGGCTGTGCGCGGTTGCGCCGTGGCAGCCGTCGGCGCGTCGGGAGCAAAGACGGAAAGTGGCGGCACCGACGACGAAGCGCCGAGCGCTGATCGCAAGCGTCACGCGAGCGGGAACCGCTGCGCCGGTTATCGAGCCGAGGGCTTGCGGTCCGAAAAAGGGCGGGGACATCGCCCGCCGGTCGAGCTCGGACGCGGTAGATCGCGCCCGAGCTCGACGAACCATCGATTACGCCGCGCCGAGCTCGTCGCCCATTTCCTTCGCGCGGGCCTGCGCGGCGAGCACGCCGCGCACGATCGCTTCCTTCACGCCCTGCGCGTCGAACGACGCGAGCGCAGCCGCCGTCGTGCCGCCCTTCGACGTCACGCGCTCGCGCAGCACGCTCGCCGGCTCGCCCGACTGCACCGCGAGCTGCGCGGCGCCCGCGAACGTCGCGACCGCGAGTGCGCGGCCTTGCTCGTCGTTCATCCCGAGCTGGCGCGCCGCTTCCTGCAGCGCCTCGATGAAATAGAACACGTACGCGGGGCCGCTGCCCGAGATCGCGGTGACGGCGTCGAGCTGCGATTCGTCGTCGAACCAGACGGTCTCGCCAACCGCGCCGAGCACGTTCGACGCGAGATCGCGGCCCGCCGCGTCGACGTTCGGCAGCGCGGAGAGGCCGGTCACGCCGAGGCCGACGAGCGCCGGCGTGTTCGGCATCGTGCGCACGACGCGCGGGTAGTCGCCGAGCCAGCGCGACAGGTCGGCGCCGCGAATCCCGGCCGCGATGCTGACGACGAGCTGCGTCGACAGATGCGGCGCGAGCGCGGTCGCGACGTCCTTCAGCACCTGCGGCTTCACGGCGAGCACGATCGCGTCGTAGCCGGCGAGCGCGCTGTCGATCGCGGCGGCCGTGCGTACGCCGAATTGCGCTTGCGCGCGCTTGCGCGCATCTTCGTTGACGTCGACGGCGAGCAGGCCGCCGGCCGGGACGCCGCGCTTGACGAGTCCGCCGATCAACGCGGCTGCCATGTTGCCGCCGCCGATGAATGCGATTTTCATGATGAGGTCGTTTGGAGAAGTGACGGTTCAGTGGGAATAGTCGCGCGCGCCGAAGATCGCGGTGCCGATCCGGACGATCGTCGCGCCTTCGGCGACGGCGGCCTCGAGATCGTCCGACATGCCCATCGACAGCGTGTCGAGCGCGAGCCCGTCGGCGCGCAGTCGTTCGAAGAGCGCTCGCAGCGCGCGGTGCGGCGCGCGCTTCGCATCGGGATCGTGCGCGGGCTCGGGAATCGCCATCAGTCCGCGCAGCCGCAGCGCGGGCAGCGCGGCGACCGCGCGCGCGAGCTCGGCGGCGTCCGCGGGCGCGACGCCGCTCTTCGACGCCTCGCCGCTGATGTTCACCTGCACGCAGACATCGAGAGGCGGCAGGTGCGCGGGCCGCTGCTCGGACAAGCGCTGCGCGATCTTCAGCCGGTCGACCGTGTGCACCCAGTCGAAGCGCTCGGCGACGGCCCGCGTCTTGTTCGACTGCAGCGGACCGATGAAATGCCATTCGAGCTCGGCGCGCAGATCGGCGAGCGATTCGATCTTGTCGATCGACTCCTGCACGTAGTTCTCGCCGAACGCGCGCTGGCCGGCCGCATGCGCGGCGCGCACCGCGTCGGCGGGAAACGTCTTCGACACCGCGAGCAGCGTGACCGCGCGCGGCGCGCGTCCGGCCGCGCGCGCGGCGTCTTCGATGCGGTGATGAACGGAGGCGAGGCGGGCGGCGAGATCGGACATGTCGGGACGATCGAAACGTGGGGCGTGCGCCGGGCGGCGTGCCGCGGCGCGCGACGGATGCGGGGATTATACGGACAACCGGCGCGCGCGAAGCGGCACGCGGCGCACGGGCCGCGCCGAGTCAACCGTACAGCAGGTTTTCGACGAGCTGCACCCAGTGCACGACGGGCACTTGCGTGCCGCTTTGCAGATGCGCGATGCAGCCGATGTTCGCCGAGACGATCATCTGCGGCTCGGTCGCCTGCAGCTTCGCGAGCTTCTGCTTGCGCAGCTTGTATGCGAGCGACGGCTGCGTGAGCGAGTAGGTGCCCGCCGAGCCGCAGCACAGATGGCTGTCGGCGGGCAGGCGCACTTCGATGCCGAGCGCTTCCAGCAGCCGCTCGACCTTGCCGCGCGATTGCTGGCCGTGCTGCAGCGTGCACGGCGGGTGATAGGCGACCGTGTGGATTCCGCGCCGGCGCGTGAGCGCGATCAGCTCGGCCTCGAAGCCGCCGAGCAGCTCGGACAGGTCCTTCGTCAGCTCGACGATGCGGCGCGCCTTGTCCGCGTACGCCGGGTCGCCGCGCAGCAGGTGCGCGTATTCGAGCACCGTCGCGCCGCAGCCGGACGCGTTCATCACGATCGCCTCGACGCCGCGCTCGACGTGCGGCCACCACGCGTCGATGTTGCGGCGCGCGTCGTCGAGCGCCTCGTCGTGATAGCCGAGGTGCAGCCGGATCGCGCCGCAGCATCCGGCTTCGGGCGCGACCATCGTTTCGATGCCGAGCGCGTCGAGCACGCGCGCGGTCGCGATGTTGATGTTCGGCATCATCGACGGCTGCACGCAGCCGGCGAGCATCAGCACGCGGCGCTCGCGCTGCGCGGTCGGCCACGCGAGGAGGCGTGCGCGCGGCGGCACCTTGTCGCGCAGCCGCTTCGGCAGCAGCGGCCGCACGTGCTGGCCGAGCCGCATCACGGGCGCGAACACGGCGGCGTTCGGCACGAAGCTCGCGAGCAGGCGCCGCGTGAGCCGCTGCGACAGCGGCCGCGACACTTTCGTCTCGACGACCTTGCGGCCGATGTCGACGAGCCGGCCGTACTCGACGCCGGACGGGCAGGTCGTCTCGCAGCTTCGGCACGTGAGGCAGCGATCGAGATGCAGTTGCGTGCTGCGCGTGACGTCCGCGCCTTCGAGCATCTGCTTGATCAGATAGATGCGTCCGCGCGGGCCGTCGAGCTCGTCGCCGAGCAGTTGATAGGTCGGGCAGGTCGCGGTGCAGAAGCCGCAGTGCACGCACTTGCGCAAGATCGCGTCGGCGTCGTCGCCGTCGGGCGTATTGCGGATGAAATCGGCGAGGTTCGTCTGCATCGCACTTTAGAGATCGGGGTAGAGCCGGCCGCGGTTGAAGATGCGCGCCGGATCGAACGCGGTCTTCAGGCCACGGTGGATTTTCATCAGCGGCGCGGGCAGCGGCGTGAACACGCCCGCGCTGCGGTCGTAGCTTCCGCTCGCGCGAAAGAGCGTCGCGTGGCCGCCCGCCTGCTTCGCGCTCATCCGCACCGTCTGCGCGTCGGCGTCCGTGATCCACCAGCGCTGCGCGCCGCCCCATTCCATCATCTGCGTGCCGGGCAGTTGCATCGGCTCGGTGATCGACGGCAGCGACAGGCGCCACAGCGCGTGGCCCGGCGCGAGCGACGAGAAGAACGGATCGCTCTGCTCGCGCACGCCGTCCCAGAAGCGCTCGGCCTCGACCGCGTCGACGACTTCGCCGCCGAGCACGGTTTTCGCGCTCTTCACGGCCGCCTCCGCGCCGGACAGGCGCAGCACGAGCGTGCCGTATCGCCACGCGCTCGCGGACAGCGGAAACGGGCGGCCCGCCCATTCGTTGAGCTTGCGTACCGCGTCGGTTGCGCTCATGTCGAATTTCAGCGTGACTTCGGCGGCGGGGACGGGCAGCACCTTGATCGACAGATCGAGCATCAGCCCGAGCGTGCCGAGCGAGCCCGCCATCAGGCGCGACACGTCGTAGCCCGCGACGTTCTTCACGACCTGTCCGCCGAAGCGCAGGACATCGCCGCGCCCGTTCAGCAGCGTCACGCCGAGCACGAAATCGCGCGGCGCGCCCGTCGTCGCGCGGCGCGGGCCGGCGAGGCCCGCCGCGACCGCGCCGCCGATCGTCGCGCCGCGCCCGAAGTGCGGCGGCTCGAACGGCAGCATCTGGCCGCGCTCGGCGAGCGTTTGCTCCAGCTCGCCGAGCGACGTGCCGGCGCGCGCGGTGACGACGAGCTCCGCCGGGTCATACGACACGACGCCCTGATGCGCGCGCGTGTCGAGAATTTCCCCGTCGAGCGCCTGGCCGTACCAGTCCTTCGTGCCGCCGCCGCGTATGCGCAGCGCGCGGCCGCTCGCCGCGGCGTCGCGGATGCGAGCCGCCCAGCCTGCGACGATGTCGTCCTCTTCCATGGCGTTCTGTTTCGTTGTTCGTTTCGGTCGATTTTACCGGGGTGGCGAAATCGCGCATTCGGGCGAACCCCTTAGAGCGTGTTCACGCTAAAAACGGGCTCGCGAACGCGCCTTGCCGGCCGCATGGCGGCCGCGAGGCACGTTCGCCGAACCAGGCCCTGGACCGCGCGCAGCGTCAGAAGCGCGGCAGGTCCGGATGCGGCAGCAGCCCGCCGCGCACGTGCATCCGGCCGTATTCGGCGCAGCGCGCGCGGGTCGGAATCCCCTTGTCTGGATTCAGCAGCTCGGGCGGATCGAACGCGCGCTTGACCGCGAAGAACGCGTCGCACTCCTCGCGCGAGAACTGCACGCACATCGAATTCAGCTTCTCGACGCCGACGCCATGCTCGCCCGTCACCGTGCCGCCGAATTCGACGCAGCTTTCGAGAATATCCGCGCCGAACGCTTCCGCGCGGTGCAACTCGTCGGGATCGTTCGCGTTGAACAGGATGAGCGGGTGCATGTTGCCGTCGCCCGCATGGAACACGTTGATGCAGCGCAGCCCGTATTTCGTCTCCATCTGCTCGATGCGCGCGAGAAGCGGCCCGATCGAGCGGCGCGGCACCGTGCCGTCCATGCAGTAATAGTCGGGCGAAATGCGGCCCGCGGCCGGGAACGCGTTCTTGCGGCCCGACCAGAAGCGCAGCCGCTCGGCCTCGCTGCGCGATATCTGGATGCGCGTCGCACCGTGCTCGCGCAGCACCGCGGTCATCCGCACGATCTCCTCGGCGACTTCTTCCGGCGTGCCGTCCGATTCGCAGAGGAGGATCGCGGCCGCGCCGAGGTCGTAGCCCGCGTGCGTGAACGCCTCGACCGCCTGCGTCGCCGGCTTGTCCATCATCTCGAGGCCCGCGGGGATGATGCCCGACGCGATGATCGCCGCGACCGCCTCGCCGCCCTTGACGACGTCGTCGAAGCTCGCCATCACGAGCTGCGCGGCCTGCGGCTTCGGGATCAGCCTGACCGTGACCTCGGTGACGATGACGAACATCCCTTCGCTGCCGATCGTGACGGCGAGCAGGTCGAGGCCGGGCGTGTCGAGCGCGAGCGAGCCGAACTCGACGATCTCGCCGTCGATCGTCACGCCGCGCACGCGCAGCACGTTGTGGCACGTGAGCCCGTACTTCAGGCAATGGACGCCGCCCGAGTTTTCGGCGACGTTGCCGCCGATCGTGCATGCGATCTGCGACGACGGATCGGGCGCGTAGTAGAGCCCGTACGGCGCGGCGGCTTCGGAAATCGCGAGATTGCGCACGCCCGGCTGGATCGTCGCCGTGCGCGCGTACGAATCGATTTCGACGATCCGCGTGAAGCGCGCGAGCGACAGCACGACGCCGTGCCCGATCGGCAGCGCGCCGCCCGACAGGCTCGTGCCCGCGCCGCGCGGGACGATCGGCACGTTCATCCGCCGGCAGATCTGCGCGATCCGCTGCACCTGCGATTCAGTCTCCGGCAGCACGACGGCGAGCGGCAGCCGGCGGTATGCGGAAAGCGCATCGCACTCGTACGCGGCCGTGTCCTCGTCGCGGTACAGCAGGCAGTGGGTCGGCAGCACGGCCATCAGCGCCTGCACGACTTCGCGCTGGCGCTGCGCGCGCAGATCGGCCGACAGTTCGGCGGGGGCGTTCATGTCTCCTCCTGGTCCGCGACGGACGGCGCGAGGTCGTTCGCCGGTCTCGTCGCTGGCTTCGTTTTCGTCATGCGTCGATCGTGAAGATCTTGCCGGGATTCATCAGATTGTTCGGATCGAGCGCGAGCTTGATCGCGCGCATCGCGTCGACCGCGTTCTCGCCGTGCTCGGCCGCGAGAAAGCGCATCTTGTGCAGCCCGATGCCGTGCTCGCCCGTGCAGGTGCCGCCCATCCGCAGCGCGCGCTCGACGATCCGGTCGTTGAGCGCTTCGGCTTCGGCGAGCTCTTCGGGCTTCGAAGGATCGATCAGGATCGCGACATGGAAGTTGCCGTCGCCGACGTGGCCGACGATCGGGCACGGCAGCGACGATGCGTTCAGATCGACCTCGGTTTGCTCGACGCACGCGGCGAGCTGCGAGATCGGCACGCAGACGTCGGTCGTCACCGCGCGGCAGCCGGGCTTCAGTTGCAGCATCGAGAAATAGGCGTGATGGCGCGCGGACCAGAGGCGCGTGCGGTCTTCGGGACGCGTCGCCCATTCGAAGCCCTGGCCGCCGTTCTGCTCGGCGAGCGCCTCGACTTGCTGCGCCTGCTCGCGCACGCCGGATTCGGTGCCGTGGAATTCGAAGAAGAGCGTCGGCGCCTCGGCGAGCCCGAGATGCGCGTTGCGATTGATCGCGCGCACGGCGAGCGCGTCGACGAATTCGACGCGCGCGATCGGCACGCCGATCTGGATCGTCTCGATCACGGTGCGCGCGGCGGCGCTCATCGACTCGAACGCGCACACGGCGGCCGATACCGCCTCGGGTTGCGGATGCAATCGCAGCGTGATTTCGGTGATCACGCCGAGCGTGCCTTCCGAGCCGACGAAAAGCCGCGTGAGATCGTAGCCCGCCGCCGACTTGCGCGCGCGCGTGCCGGTCTTCACGATGCGGCCGTCCGCGAGCACGACGGTGAGGCCGAGCACGTTCTCGCGCATCGTGCCGTAGCGCACCGCGTTCGTGCCCGATGCGCGCGTCGCGGTCATCCCGCCGATGCTCGCGTCCGCGCCCGGGTCGATCGGAAAGAAGAGGCCGGTGTCGCGCAGCGCGTCGTTGAGCGCGCGGCGCGTGACGCCGGGCTCGACGGTCGCGGTCAGATCGTCGGCGTCGATCGACAGCACGCGGTTCATCTCCGACAGATCGAGCGACACGCCGCCGCGCACGGCGAGCAGATGGCCTTCGAGCGACGAGCCGACGCCGTACGGGATCAGCGGCACGTCGTGCCGCGCGCAGAGGAGGACGGCGTCGCGCACGTCGTCGGCCGCGTGCGCGAACACGACGGCGTCAGGCAGTTGCGGATCGAAAGGAGACTCGTCGCGGCCGTGATGGGCGCGCACGGCTTGCGCGGTCGACGTGCGCGAGGCGAACCGGGCGGCGAGCGCGTCGACGAACGCTGCGGGAAGCGGGCGATGCGGCGGAGCGGGGTGGTTCACGCGAGTCTCCTGGGGGCGGATCTTTATGGCAGGCGCCGCGGCGAGGCGGGCAAATCATTTTACGCTCGAAAGCACGCGCGCCGCCGCCAAGGCGGCTGCGATAATAGGAATTTTACCGACGCGGCGCGCGCCGCCGCTGACCATGGGGACACGAATGGGCAATCGCTTGAGCAAGATCGCGACCCGCACGGGCGACGACGGCACGACGGGCCTCGGCGACGGCAGCCGCGTGCGCAAGGACGACGCGCGGATCGCGGCGATCGGCGACGTCGACGAATTGAATTCGCAGATCGGCGTGCTGCTCGCCGAACCGCTGCCGGACGATATCCGCGCGGCGCTGTCGACGATCCAGCACGACCTGTTCGACCTGGGCGTCGAGCTCTGCATCCCGGGGCACGCGGCGATCACCGACGCGCATCTCGCGCGTCTCGACGATTGGCTCGCGCACTACAACGGGCAACTGTCGCCGCTGAAGGAGTTCATCCTGCCGGGTGGCGCGCGCAGCGCGGCGCTCGCGCACGTGTGCCGGACCGTGTGCCGGCGCGCGGAGCGCTCGATCGTCGCGCTCGGCGCACACGAGGCGCTCAACGCGCCGCCGCGCCGCTACGTGAACCGGCTGTCGGATCTGCTGTTCGTGCTCGCGCGCGTGCTGAACCGCGCGGCGGGCGGCGCCGACGTGCTGTGGGACCGCACGCGTGCGCGCTGAACGCGTTGATACGCATCATTGCAATCGCGAACCCATTGTGTCGAGGTGCGACAATTTGACCGCCGGGGGTGCGCTCATAAATATGTATCGTTTGAGAATGTTTAACGGAGGAATACTTTCATGACGCAGATGACCGCCGAGCAGATGGCCCGAGTGAAAGCGACCGCACCGGTTCTCGCGGAGTACGGCGCGACGATCACGAAGCACTTCTATCAACGGATGTTCGGGCGCCATCCCGAGCTGAAGAACGTTTTCAACCAGACGCACCAGAAGACGGGCAGCCAGCCGGAGACGCTCGCGAAGGCGGTCTACGCGTATGCGGCGAACATCGACAATCTCGGCGCGCTCGGCGGCGCGGTGTCGCGGATCGCGCACAAGCACGCGAGCCTGAACATCCGGCCGGAGCACTATCCGATCGTCGGCGAGAACCTGCTCGCGTCGATCGTCGAAGTGCTCGGCGACGCGGTCGATCCTGACACGCTCGAAGCGTGGCGCGTCGCGTACGGCCAGCTCGCGACGATTCTGATCGGCGCGGAGGCGAATCTGTACGAGAACGCCGCATGGAGCGGCTTCCGCCCGTTCAAGGTCGCGAAGAAGGTGCGCGAGAGCGACGAGATCACCTCGTTCTACCTGACGCCGGCCGACGGCGGCGCGGCGCCCGAGTTCGAGCCGGGCCAGTACATTTCGGTGAAGCGCTTCGTCGGCGACATGGGCGTCGATCAGCCGCGCCAGTACAGCCTGTCCGACGCGCCGCACGGCAAGTGGCTGCGGATCTCGGTCAAGCGCGAAGCGGGGCGCAGCGAGGACGTGCCGGCGGGCAAGGTGTCGACGCTGATGCATGATGGCGTCGACGTCGATTCGATCGTCGAAGTCACCGCGCCGATGGGCGACTTCGCGCTGAATCGCGATGCGTCGACGCCTGTCGTGCTGATCTCGGGCGGCGTCGGGATCACGCCGATGGTGTCGATGGCGACGACGCTCGTCGCGTCGGGCAGCGAGCGTGAAGTGCGCTTTATCCACGCTTGCCGGTCGGCGCGCGTGCACGCGTTCCGCGACTGGTTGAACGATACGGCCGACGCGCATCCGAACGTGAAGCGCGCGGTGTTCTACGAAGAGGTCGGCGCGAACGACCGGCCGGGCGTCGATCACGACGGCGAAGGGCGGATCACGCCGGCGGCGCTCGAGCGTCACGCGCTCGTGCCGGATGCCGATTACTACGTCTGCGGCCCGATCGCGTTCATGAAGCAGCAGCGCGACGCGCTCGTCGCGCTCGGCGTCGCGCCGGAGCGGGTGCAGACCGAGATCTTCGGTTCGGGCGCGCTCGAGTAAGCGCCGTCGATCGTTGCGGACGTTGGAGCCCGGCTCGAGCCGGGCTTTTCGTTGACAGGCGGCAGTCGATATCGCGCGCTCGATAGCTCGGCGTTCGCCGACGACGAGCGCGCCCGCAGCCGTATTGCGTCACCGACGAAATTTTCGTGGTGGCATTTTCGGGCACGTGGGCATGCGGCCAAGCGCTATTTGCCCATCGTGACGAGCAAGGTGACATCCATCGGCAAGTTAACCGGCGCCGATCCCGGATACAGATCGTTGGCGAGCAAGTGGAACGTTCCGCCGTAATGAATCGTGTGCGAGCCGGGCGGCAGTTGAAGCATCAGGTAATAGCCATCGGCCACCGACGTGCCGTTTCCTCCCGTGCTATTGAAAATCCATGGCGTGGGGGCACGGAAGTGGAATTGCTGCGTGAGGGCGTGGTAATTCTGGAGATTGCTGACCGGGACGTTGTCGATCGTGCAGAACAGATCGCCGATGCGGCTGAAGAACTTTTGCGCGATTGCTAGCTGGCCGACTGCCGTGGCGGCGAAGAAGGGCGGGCTATCGAGCGACGATGCTTCTATGTCGAGCATGGTCAGGAATATTGCTTTGCCGGCCGGAATGATCGTCGCTGACTGGTTGCAGACGAGCGGCGATCCGTCGGGCGCCAGACTGGGTGCGGACCAAAACCAGACATTGCCCGTTTGCGCGGCTGAGATGGGACGGTTGTTGCAATCGAGAAACGGATGCGGCGGATTGGCGAGCGGCAACGCCAGAGCCCATTGCCAGAACGCCGTCGACCACTGCGCATAGGTTTGGCCTTCGAACATCGCGTCCGGCGGGACGATGTTGACGCTTGCCACCGCTGCCGGCGCGACGGAGTCATGGACGACTGCGGCGGGAGCCGCACCGTCGCTCCCGCTGCCTCCCCCGCAGCCGCTGAGCGCGGTCGTGATTGAAATGACTATTGCGGCGTGCAACGCCTGCTTGATGAATGGGACGAAATCGATCATGGTGGCCTCCAGCTTGCCAAAGTGTGGTTCGGGGGCGACTGGAATCGGATGGGCGATGCACGAACGTGCTGACACGAGACGGCCAACGCGTTGCCGGGCGGCAATGGCGCATTCGGTTGACCGAGGGAGTTTTCTGGATTGTTATCCGCACGAAGCGATGGGACGCGTCGTGCCCGCTACGGAGTCCAATCGACCGTGACATCCATGCGAGCGGCGTGCCACTTGTGTCCCGGCGAACATTCGGGCGCGTTCGAACCAGGCGGGAAACAGGATTTGCTTCGGAAACGGTGGAGAACGTCTCACTTCCGATACGTCCGAAGCCGGGGAGCGCGGCGGCGATGTCGATCTGCGAATTTCGAGTTTTTTCGTTACGACTGGTTGGTTGCTAACTGATTGTTTTGATTGTGTTCGATTGCGGTCGCCGCCTCGTGACGCCTCCGTCTGCGCCGGCGCACCTGCGGGATTTGCATCATTTGCAATAGGCAGAGGAGTACAGGAACCGGTTCGAGATCGTGCCGGAGACAAGGGGCGATGTCATGCCGGACGAACGCGTTCCTTCACGGCAGCGCGACATGTCGGCGGGCCGTTGCCGGGCCATTCGCCGCGCTCGCGTTTGTCGCGGACGGCTTGTCATCGGAGCACGGACGCGCGGTCCGTGATGCGACATCGGATATGAAACCCCCGGGGCGGTGCCCCGGGGCGTGCTCGATCGTCGAGGGGATCAGTTCCCGCTGCCGCGCGCGACGCGCCGCGCCTTCACCGATTCGGCGAGGCCTTCGAGCACCTGCACGCTGTCGTCCCAGTTGATGCACGCGTCGGTGATGCTCTGGCCGTAGGTCAGCTCGCAGCCTTCCTTCAGATCCTGGCGGCCCTCGACGAGATGCGATTCGACCATCACGCCGACGATCCGCTCGTCGCCCGCCGCGATCTGGCGGCCGATGTCCGCACAGACCGGGATCTGGTTCTCGTGCTTCTTCGAGCTGTTCGCGTGGCTCGCGTCGATCATCAGCCGCGCGGCGAGGCCCGCCTTGCCGATGTCCGTGCACGCGGCGTTCACGCTGTCCGCGTCGTAGTTCGGCGCCTTGCCGCCGCGCAGGATCACGTGGCAGTCCTCGTTGCCGGCCGTCGACACGATCGCCGAATGCCCGCCCTTCGTCACCGACAGGAAATGGTGCGGCTGCGACGCGGCCTTGATCGCATCGACCGCGATCTTCACGTTGCCATCGGTGCCGTTCTTGAAGCCGACCGGGCACGACAGCCCCGACGCGAGCTCGCGGTGCACCTGCGATTCCGTCGTGCGCGCGCCGATCGCGCCCCACGAGATCAGGTCGGCGATGTACTGCGGGCTGATCATGTCGAGGTACTCCGTGCCGGCGGGCAGCCCCATCTCGTTGATCTGCAGCAGCAGCTCGCGCGCGGTGCGCAGGCCGTCGTTGATCTTGAAGCTGTTGTCGAGGTGCGGATCGTTGATGAGCCCCTTCCAGCCGACCGTCGTGCGCGGCTTCTCGAAGTACACCCGCATCACGATCTCGAGCTCGTTCTCGAAGCGCCCGCGCTCCTTGACGAGCCGGCCCGCGTATTCGAGCGCCGCCTTGGTGTCGTGAATCGAGCACGGCCCGATGATGACGATGAGGCGATCGTCCATCCCGTGCAGGATCCGGTGCATCGCCTGGCGCGAGTTGTAGATGAGTTCCGACACCGCTTCGCTCAGCGCGAATTCGCGTATCAGGTGCGCAGGCGGAATCAGTTCCTTGAGTTCTCGGATGCGGACGTCGTCGGTATTGTGCGGGGGCATGCTTGAGTTCTCCAGTTCGGGGCGCCGCCCGGCGAACGCGGGTGCGGCTAGCTATTCAATTCGACAAATCGGGTTGTTCGGAAAAGCCGGTGGATCGTTCCGTCTGCCGCTGCTGCGAACCGGCGGGGCGAAAAAAAACCGCCGGGTTCGCCGGCGGTTTTTCGGGAATTCGGTTGCGCTTCGCGCGCCATCACTCCTCTCGATCCGCCAGCGGTCTGAGATGCCAAAAAAAGTAAAAGTAAAACTTTGCGGACATGGCGGAGATGCGGTTCATCAATGAAGCGATAACAGAATGAGATTTATACCCGGTCGGCGCGCGGCTGGCAATCCTGTGACCCTAAAAATGCGGACGACCCGCGCGATTTCGGCAATTCGCGCGAATTGTCTGCGCCAAGATGCGGCAATGCCGCATTACGACGCAGTGCCGCCGACTGTCATGTTGTCGAGCCGCAACGTCGGCTGGCCGACGCCGACGGGCACGCTCTGCCCCTCCTTGCCGCACACGCCGACGCCCGTGTCGAGCTTCATGTCGTTGCCGATCATGCTCACGTACTTGAGCGATTCCGGGCCGCTGCCGATCAGCGTCGCGCCCTTCACCGGGTACGTGACCTTGCCGTCCTCGATCATGTACGCCTCGGATGCCGAGAACACGAACTTGCCGTTCGTGATGTCGACCTGGCCGCCGCCGAAGTTCACCGCATAGAGGCCATGCTTGACCGACTCGATGATCTCCTGCGGATCCTTGTCGCCGTTCAGCATGTACGTGTTTGTCATCCGCGGCATCGGCAGCGCTGCGTACGACTCGCGCCGCGCATTGCCGGTGACGGGCATCTTCATCAGCCGCGCGTTGAGCGTGTCCTGGATGTAGCCCTTCAGAATGCCGTCCTCGATGAGGGTCGTGCATTGCGTCGGGTTGCCTTCGTCGTCGATGTTCAGCGACCCGCGGCGGTTCGGCAGCGTGCCGTCGTCGACGACCGTCACGCCCTTCGCCGCGACCTGCTCGCCGATGCGGCCCGCGAATGCCGACGAGCCCTTGCGGTTGAAATCGCCTTCGAGGCCGTGGCCGATCGCTTCGTGCAGCAGCACGCCGGGCCAGCCCGGGCCGAGCACGACCGTCATCGCGCCCGCGGGCGCGGGACGCGCGTCGAGGTTCACGAGCGCCGCGTGCACCGCGTCGTCGACGTAGCGCGACAGCACGTCGTCGGTGAAGTAGCCGTAGTCGAAGCGGCCGCCGCCGCCGCCCGAGCCGATCTCGCGCCGGCCGTTCTGCTCGGCGATCACGGTTACCGACACGCGCACGAGCGGGCGGATGTCCGCCGCGAGCGCGCCGTCGCTGCGCGCAACGAGCACGACGTCGTATTCGCCCGCGAGGCCCGCCATCACCTGCGTAATACGCGGGTCGCGGCCGCGCGCCATCTGCTCGACGCGCTCGAGGAGCTTCACTTTCGCGGTCGCGTCAAGCGACGCGAGCGGATCGGAGGGCAGGTACAGGTCGCGGCCCGAGATGCCTTTCAGCGACGACGCGGCGCGAATCTTCTGCTTGCCGCCGCCCGCGGCGGCGATCGCTTTCGTCGCCGCGGCCGCCTGGAGGATCGCGTCGGGCGACAGGTCGTCCGAATACGCGAACGCGGTGCGGTCGCCCGCGACCGCACGCACGCCGACGCCTTGGTCGATGCTGAAGCTGCCCGATTTGACGATGCCTTCCTCGAGACTCCATGCTTCGCTGCGGGTCGCCTGGAAGTACAGGTCCGCGTAATCGACGCGATGCGTGAAGATGTCGGCGAGCGTGCGCGTCAAGAGGGTTTCGTCGAGGCCGTACGGCGTGAGCAGGACGTCCTTCGCGAGTGCGAGATTGCGGATGCCGGGTTCGATGATGTTCATGCGGATTCGGGGATTCTCAAATTCTGAAACGGTTGTCGGACGCGCCTTCTTTCCGGTTAGATGGATCGCGGCGGCCGTCTTTCAATGGCGGCGGTCCGGCGATCCGGCGCTCATGCGAGCACGCGGTGCCGCCACGCGGGCAGGCTCTGCCGCACGTCGGCGATCCGCGCGGGATCGATATCGCCCGCGACGACGCCCGCGCCTTCGTCGCGCACCGCGACGACCTCGCCCCACGGATCGACGAGCATGCTGTGGCCCCACGTGCGGCGGCCGTTTTCGTGCTTGCCGCCTTGCGCGGCGGCGAGCACGTAGCATTGATTCTCGACCGCGCGGGCGCGCAGGAGCGTTTCCCAATGCGCGCGGCCCGTCGTGTATGTAAACGCCGACGGCACGACGATCATCGCGCAGTCGCCCATCTTCCGGTACAGCTCCGGAAAGCGCAGATCGTAGCAGACCGACAGGCCGACCCGGCCGAACGGCGCGTCGAACGCGCGCACCGCGTCGCCCGGGCGGATCGTGCGGGCCTCGTCGAACGACTCGTCGCCCTTCTCGAAGTTGAACAGGTGGATCTTGTCGTAGCGGGCCGCTTCGCGCCCCTGCGGGTCGAACACGAGCGTCGTGTTCAGCACGCGCGACGGCTCGGGCGCCTTCAGCGGCAGCGTGCCGCCGATCACCCAGACGCCGTGCGCTTTCGCGCGGTCGGCGAGAAAGCGCTGGATCGGGCCGTCCTGGTAAGGCTCGGCGAGCGCGAGCTTGTCGACGTCGGCGTGGCCCATGAAGCAGAAGTACTCGGGCAGCAGCACGAGCCACGCGCCCGACGCCGCCGCGTCGGCGATCAGCCGGCCGGCTTCGGCGAGGTTGCGTTCGAGATCGGGCGTGCTGACCATCTGCAGTGCGGCGACCCGAAACGGCGTGGCTGAGGCATGGCGGTCGGTCATGGCGGATTCGATAGCCGAAAAAAGGGTGCGGGCCCGGCGGCCGCGTCAGTGCTGGGTGGCCGCGGGCGCGTAGCCCATCTTACCCCGATCGTTGCCGACACGCTCGATGTGCGGATGCGCCCACGATCCCGTGATCGCGTAGTTCACCGCGAACGCGTGCGCGAGCGTCTGCGACAGCGCGAGGTTCGCGGCGAGCACGCCCAGGCCGAGGAGCGGATTGAAGATCGCGGCGCCGATCGCGGCCGCGCTCGCGCTGACCTTCGGCGCGATGTGCGCATTCAGATCCTGCGTCTCGTGCGCGAGGTCGACCGATCCCGTCACCGTCACTTTCGCGGGCGGCGTCTTCATTTCGAAATCCTGCGTATGGGCGATGCCATTGTCGATCCTGCCCGTGCCCGTAATCGTCTCGAACGGCAGGCCCTTGCCGATCACGTCGCGAAAGTCGAGCGTCAGGAAGCGCGCGAGGCCTTGCAGGCTCAGCACGCCGAGCAGCTTCGCCGCGCCCGGATCGACCTTCAGGATCTGGCCGTGCGCGAGGTCGAGCGACAGGCGGCCGTTCAGCGTCGGATAGTCGATCACGGTCGGACCGCCGCGCCACGCGACCTTGCCCGACAGCGTGCCGCGCCCGTTCTCGACGGTCCTCGGCAGGCCGACGCGGTCGAGGAGGGCGCCCGCGTCGTCGATCGCGAGCGTGAAGTCGAACACCGTGCGGCGCGGCGCGTCGTCCTCGTCGACGCCGCGCGCGAGCGCGCGCCGCGACGTGCGCCAGTTCGCGGTCGCGGTGAGCTTCGCGGCCGGATTCGCGAGCTCGAGCTTGTCGAGCTGCCAGACGGGAATGCCGTTCTCGTCGATGTTGCGCGCGTCGACCTCGAGCCGGCCGATGTCGTGGCCGCGCGCGACGACCTGGTCGACGACGAGGTCGATTGCCGGCATCGCATGGTTGGTGGGCGTCGGCAAATCGATCGCGCGGCCGACGAGATCGTGCTCGGCGCTCGCCGGGATCACGAGCTTCGCGAGCCGCGCGCTCAGCACGCCCGGGCCCGCCGGGCCGCCGCCCGGCGCCCATGACAGATAGCCGGACACCTGGTTCGACGCGATGTTCGCCTGCCACAGATCGTCGATGTGCGACGCGCCGACGATCACGTTCTCCCAGTTGCGCTTCAGGAGCCTCAGCGTGCCGAAGTGCAGCGCGAAACGCTTCGGCGCGAAGCTCGCGAGATCGAGCGGCGCGGCGGCCGGCTTTTCACGTGCGGCGGGCGACTTGCCGAAGCCTTGCGCGAACGCTTGCCACGCATCCGCGTCGAGCGCGTGCACGTCGATGGCCGCGCTCACGCCTTCCTGCGGCATGTCGGGCATCCGGTTCATCCCGATCGCGCCGCGCACCGCGCGCACCGGCTGGCCGCGCTCGACGTCGAGCAGGTACGTCGCGGCGAGCGGGCCGAGCTTCAGGTCCGCGCGCTCGAGCGGCTCGGCGCCCGCCTGCGGCTCGGGTGCGAGCGCGAAGCTGAACGGCATCGGCGTGCCGGCCGGCTTCGCGAACGGCGCGGGGAAGTCGAGCGCGACGCCCGTCAGGTCCGAGCTCGCGGTGATGTCGGGCAGGCCGCCTTTCGCACCGCGCACGGCGAGCTGATACGGCGCCTCGCCGACGACGCGCTCGAGCGCGGCCGCCGCCGCGCCGCGCAGGTTCAGTCCGCGCGCGGCGTCGACCGACAGACGGCCGTCGACGTCGAACGCATAGCGGCCGTTCGCCGACAGCGAGCCGCTCGCGCGCACGTCGCCGCCGAGGAAGCGCGCGGTCAGCCGGTCGACCGTCGCGGTGTGCTGGGTGAAGCGCACGTTGCCGCGCAGCCGCGTCAACGGCGGCACGCCGTCGGCTTCGAGCGTGTTGCCGGCGAAGCCGAGCGCGCCGTCGACGCCGACGTGCGGATGCTGAACGTGCTGCGGGATGTCGAGCTTGAGCGCGAGCGTCGCCGGCCCTTGCGCGCGCACGAGGTTGCCGATGTGGCCGGTCATCCCGGCAACCGCGCTGTGGTTCGCGTAGTCGAGCAGATCGGCGAGCGGGCCGTGCGCCCGGCCTTCGATCACGAGCGGCGAATGCGTGGGGCGGCCGAGATCGTCGATTCGCCCCGTCACCTTCGTGAGCGCGACGCCCTTGTAGTGCGCGCGGTCGATGTCGAAGCGCAGCCTGTTCTGTTCGAGCTCGAACACGCCGTCGATCCCGTCGAGCGCGGGCCACACGTTCGGCGTGCCGTTCGCGAGCGTGCGCGGCGGCTGCGGCGTCGGCTCGAACTTGCCGCCCGAAAACGGCGCGACGATGTGGAACACGCCCGCCTTCGGATCGTGCTCGTACGGGAAAGTCTCGAGCGGGCCCTTCGCGACGATCGTCGCGCCTTTCTTCACCTGGCCCGCCTGCAGCGCGTGGCCGAGGTACAGGCGCAGGTGGTCGGACAGGCTCGTCGGCAGGTAGCGGGTGATGCGCGCGACGGCCGCGCGCTCGAAGTCGGCCTTCAGGTCGAGCGAGCCGCGGCCGTGGCCGGGGTTCGCGTAGCTGCCCGCGACCGCGATCGCCGCGTCGGCGTTCTCGACATGGAACTCCGGCACCGCGACGTCGACCCGCGCATGCCGCTCGCCCGGCGCCGGCGTGATGGTCCAGTTCGCGCGACCGCGCAGCCGGTCGAACGCGAGGCGCGGCTCGTCGAACACGCCGGGCACCGTGACGGCCGCGTCGACCGTGTCGAAGCTCGCCGCGCCGCCTTTCTCGTCCGCGTCGACGTGGCCCCACAGGTTCTCGACGCCAGGAATCCCCGCGCGCGGGTGGCCGTGCGGCGACAGCCCGGGCGGCGGCTCCTGCGCCTCGAAGCTGATCCCCTGCAGGTCGCCCTGGAATCGGTAGCGGATGATCGGCGCGGTGCCGCTCTGGCGTTCTTCGTCGACGAATTCGGCGCTCGCCGGCTTCGCGCGCTCGACCTCGATCGCGTAGTTCGCGACCAGCCCGCGCGGATCGAAGCGCACGAGCTCGTTGCGCAGTCGCGCCGGAAGCGGCAGCCCGCGGATGAATTCGGCGAGGATCCCGAGATCGACGCGGTCGCCGGACACGCTCAGCAACTGGCCTTCGTCGACGCTCGGCACGCGGTAGCGCGCCGTCAGCGTGTGCAGCGCGAGCGCGCGGGAGAGCGGCGTGCCGTCGGGCAGCGGCGGCTGGCCGAGCTCCGCGTGCAGTTGCGACAGGTGCAGCGTGTAGTCGCGTTTCGGGTCGATCGCGACGTCCCAGCCGAAGCGTGCGACCGGGATGTCGAGCCGCGGCTGCGTCGGGCGCACGCGCAGCGCGACGTCGTAGCCGCGCAGCTCGCCGCCCGCGCCGTACAGATGGCCGTCGGCGAAATGCGCCCAGATCGCGTTGTCGATCCGGCCCGCGTACGCGGTCAGGCGGATGCTCGCATAGCGTGCGAGCGTCGGCAGGTCGACGGGGCCCGTCGACAGGTACGCGTCGCCCGTCCAGTTCGACGGCTTGCCGATCGGCGCGAGCGCCTTGTGGACGAAGCGCGCGCGGAAGTCGAGCGGGCCGTGGAACAGCGTGCCGTTCGCGGGCGCCTGCAGCGCGATCCGGTGGACGATGCCGTCGTTCAGCACCGCGATGCGGATGCCCTTCAACACGAGCTCGGGCGCGTCGTGCTGCGCGTCGCGCCAGCGCAGCGTGCCGCCTCGCAGCACGATCGCCTCCTGCTTCAGCAGCCACGCGCTGAACGTGTCGTCGGCGCCTGTTTTCGTCGTCGGCACGGCGACGCCCGCGACGAAGAGGGAGCCGTCCGCGCGGCGCTCGGTCAGCAGGTCGGGATTGTCGACGACGAGGCTCGACAGCGTCGGCGCGAAGCGCGCGAGCGAGCGCCACGACAGCGCGGCCGTCGCGTGCGGGACCGACAGCGCGACGCGGCCGTCGCGGCCGCGGATCGTCAGGTTGCTGATGTCGACGCCCGGCTGCATCCCCGACCAGTGCGGCGCGAGCCGGCCGATCCGCAATTGGGCGTGGAGCTTTTGCGAGACGAAGGTTTCGATCCGCGGACGGTACTCGTCGATGCGCGGCAGCAGCAGGTAGCGCAGCCCGAGGAAGAGGGCGGCCGCGATGAAGTAAGCGGCGAGCGCGATCGCCAGCACGCCCTTGAACACGCGACGCAAGACCGGGTGATCGTGCTGCGGAGGTCCGGCTTCGGTCGTTGCGGCGGAATCCTGACGGTCGGACATGCGGCGAAGGGGCGGCGATATGGTAGTTTTGCGGACTGACGTTCAAATGTATCACACGGGTTCCCGCAGACGGCTTTCGCGACGCCGTTCGCGCGGGCTGTCCGGCCGGCCGCGTGCCTGCTCCGTGCGCCGCCCGCGCGCGGCGGCCCGCGGCCTTTCACCGCGCGACGCGCGTTTGACGATGACCGACGCCTCCGATCTGCTGTCCCTTTCCTATTCGCACTATCTCGCCCGCGCGGCCGCGGCGCGGCCGGCGCTCGCCGAGCGCATCGCCGCGTGGGCGGCCGCGCCCGTCGCGCGCGCGGCGCTCGACGCGCGCCTCGACGCGCTGCTCGCCGAAGGCGGCCAGCCGCCGTCCGAGGACACGCTGAAGAAGGCGCTGCGGCAACTGCGCATCGAGGCGTTCGGCGCGGTCGCCGAGCGCGACCTGTCGGGGCGCGCCGACGTCGCCGAAGTCACCGGCGCGATGAGCGACCTCGCGGAGGTCGCGATCCAGCGCGCGGTCGCGCTGCTGTCGGCGGAACTCGAAGCGCTGTACGGCGAGCCGCGCGGCCCGTCGGGCGAGCGGCTCGCGCTCGGCGTCGTCGGGATGGGCAAGCTGGGCGGCCGCGAGCTGAACGTGTCGTCCGATATCGATCTGATCTTCGTCTACGAGGACGACGGCGAGACGGCGGGCGGCGCCCGCCCGCCGATCTCCGCGCACGAGTTCTTCATGCGGCTCGGGCGGCGCCTGATCGGCGCGCTGTCCGAGGCGACGGCCGACGGCTACGTGTTCCGCGTCGACATGCGGCTGCGCCCGAACGGCGATTCGGGCCCGCTCGTCTGCAGCCTCGGGATGCTCGAGGAGTATTTCTACGTGCAGGGGCGCGAGTGGGAGCGCTACGCGTGGATCAAGGGCCGGCTCGTGACCGAGCGCGAGAGCGACGCCGCGCGGCGCCTTGCGCAGCAGCTCGACGCGATCGTCAAGCCGTTCGTCTACCGGCGCTACCTCGATTTCGGCGTGATCGGCGCGATCCGGTCGCTGCACGAGCAGATCCGCCAGGAGGCGCGGCGGCGCGCGATGATGCGGCCCGACAAGGCCGACGACATCAAGCTGGGCCGCGGCGGGATTCGCGAGATCGAGTTCAGCGCGCAGGTGTTCCAATTGATTCGCGGCGGCCAGGACGCGGACTTCCGGGTGCGGCCGACGCTCGCGGTGCTGCGCCACGCGAACGCGCGCGGCCTGATCGCCGACGACGTCCGCGCGGGCCTCGCCGATGCCTATCTGTTCCTGCGAACGCTCGAGCATCGGCTGCAATACCGGAACGACGCGCAGACGCATGCGATGCCGGTCGATCCGGCCGAGCGCGCGGCGCTCGCCGCGTCGCTCGGGTTCGCCGACTATGCGGCGCTGATGGCGGAGCTCGACCGGCACCGCGCGTTCGTCGAGGCGCAGTTCGATCAGGTGTTCGCCGACAAGGCGGGCGGCGGCAAGCGCCGCGCGGACGAAGGCGCGGCGGGTTGCATCTGGAGCGGCGCGCTCGCCGACGACAGCGCCGACGATGCGCTCGCCGCACGCCTCGCCGAGCTCGGTTTCGCCGATCCGGCGGCGGTGCTCGCGCGGCTGCAGGCGGTATGGCGCTCGTCGCGCTACACGGGGCTGCCGGAATCGAGCCGCGTGCGATTCGACCGCGTCGCGCAGCGCGCGCTCGAGGCGGCGCCGCGGATCGACGCCGCGCATCGCGACGAGACCGTCGTGCGCTGCTTCGACCTGCTCGAGACGGTCGGCCGACGCGGCGCGTACCTCGCGCTCCTGACCGAATATCCGGCGGCGCTGCGGCGCGTGCTGTCGGTGCTCGGCGCGACGCGCTGGGGCGGCGGCTACCTGATCCGCCATCCGCAATTGCTCGATGAATTGCTCGACGACGAGGCGATCGAGAGCCCGTTCGACTGGCCGGCGTTCAAGGATGCGTTGCGCACGCGGCTCGCGGCCGCCGACGGCGCCGAGCATCAGATGGACCTGCTGCGCCACGCGCACCACGCGGAGGTGTTCCGGATCCTGTTGCTCGATCTGGCCGGCAAGCTGTCGGTCGAGCACGTGAGCGACCGCCTGTCGGAGCTCGCCGACGCGATGCTCGACGTGACGATCGGCGTCGTCTGGTCGCAGCTCGCGAAGCGCCACCGCGACACGCCGCGTTTCGCGGTGATCGCGTACGGCAAGCTGGGCGGCAAGGAGCTCGGCTACGCGTCCGATCTCGACCTGATCTTCCTGTACGACGATCCGGACGAGCGCGCGGCCGACGTCTACACGACGTTCACGCGGCGCCTGATCACATGGCTCACGACGGCGACGGGCGCGGGCACGCTGTTCGACATCGATCTGCGGCTGCGGCCGAACGGCGAGGCGGGCCTCCTCGTCACTGACCTCGACGCGTTCAGGCGCTACCAGCTGCGCGAGGGCGACGCGGCGAACACCGCGTGGGTGTGGGAGCACCAGGCGCTCACGCGCGCGCGCTACAGCGCGGGCGACGCGCGGATCGGCGCGGCGTTCGAGGCGATCCGCGTGCAGGTGCTGACGACGCCGCGCGACGCGGCGGTGCTCGCGAAGGAGATCGCCGGGATGCGCGACAAGGTGTTCGCCGGGCATCCGAACACGAGCGCGCTGTTCGACCTGAAGCACGATCGCGGCGGAATGGTCGATATCGAGTTCGTCGTCCAGTACTGGGTGCTGCTGCACGCGGCGCGCCATCCCGAGATGATCCGCAACACCGGCAACATCGCGCTGCTGCGCGAGGTGTCGCGTTTCGGGCTGATGAGTGAAGACGAGGCGGAGACGGTCGGCGCGGCTTACCGGACCTACCGGAAGCTGCAGCACCGGCTGCGGCTCGACGGGATGGAGAAGGCGCGCGTTCAGCCGGAGCGGGTCGCGGCCGAGCGGGATGCGGTGGCCGCGCTGTGGAATCGGGTGTTCGGCGCGTAGCGGGAAGGGCGCGGAGCACGCCGGCTGCGTCCGGCATGCCGCGCCAACTGTCCGAGAGCGGGTGAACGCATCCGAATGCTCCAGGCGAAAAACTCGACCCTGCGGATCATCCCTATTGGCTTGGCAGTCGCGCGGGAAGAGGAAAGCGACAGCCGAAAACCGGGTTGTTTCGCGTTTTCATACGGCCTCGTCCTTTTCCGGACACGGCGTCGACCTTTGATCGGGCGCGCCGCCGGCGGTTGTCGCCCGGACGTTCGCGGCACCGGGCGACGGCCCCGCCGGGCCGCCGTGTGTCAGTTGCCGCGCGATTCGACCGGGCGTGCCGGGAGCCGGGGCGATGCGGCAGGACCGCCGGTTTCCGACGTCGCGGGGACAGAACGCTGCCGCGACGCGCGGAACGCCGCACCCGGCGCGCGCGTGCGCCGCGTCATGCGGTCAGCATCTCCTTCGCGTGCTTGCGCGTCGTCGCGGTGATTTCGAGGCCGCCCAGCATCCGTGCGACTTCCTCGATCCGGCTCGCGCGGTCGAGCGGCACGACCGTCGACACGGTGCCGCCGTCGCCGCCCTGACCCTTCGCGACCTGGAAGTGATGATCGCCGCGCGCGGCGACCTGCGGCAGGTGCGTGACGCACAGCACCTGCCGCATCTGCCCGAGCTGGTGCAGCAGCCGCCCGACCACCTCGGCGACGCCGCCGCCGATGCCCGTGTCGACTTCGTCGAAGATGAGCGTCGGCGTCGGGCTCGCCGCGCTCGCGATCACCGCGAGCGCGAGACTGATCCGCGCGAGCTCGCCGCCGGACGCGACCTTTGCGAGCGGCCGCAGCGGCACGCCAGCATGGCCCGCGACGCGGAATTCGACCTGCTCGAGACCGTGCGCGCCGCCGTCGGCGAGCGGCACGAGCGCGACTTCGAAGCTCCCGCCCGCCATCGACAATTCCTGCATGCCCGTCGTCACCGCCGCGGCGAGCGCCTTCGCCGCCTGCGCGCGCGCCTTCGACAGCTTCTTCGCGTCGGCGAGATACGCTTGCTTCGCCTTGTCGGCGATCGCCTGCAGCGCGGTCAGGTCGGCGGTGGCGTCGAGCTCGGCGAGCTGCGCGCGGCGCGCCTCGTGCTCGTCGTGCAGCGTCTCGGGCGGCAGCCGGAACTTGCGCGCGGTCGAGTGCAGCGCGTCGAGCCGCGATTCGACCTGCGCGAGGCGGTCCGGATCGAGGTCGAGCCGCTGCGCGTAATGCGACAGCGAGTACGACGCTTCCTGTAGCTGGATCTCGGCCGGCTCGAGCGACGCGAGCGCGTCGTTCAGCGCCGAATCGTACTCGGCGAGGCTGCGAAGCTTCGACACGATCGCGCCGAGCTGCGTGAGCATCGCGTCGTCGGATTCGGAGATCGCGTCGAGCGCGCCCTGGACGCCGTCGATCAGGTTCGCGGAATGCGTGAGGCGCTTGTGCTCGGTGCTGATTTCGTCCCATTCGCCCGGCTGTGGCGCGAGCTTGTCGAGCTCGGCGAGCTGCCACGCGAGCTTTTCGCGTTCGAGCTGGCGCTCGCGCTCGTGCGCCAGCGCGGCCTCGATCGCGTGCGTCGCGTCGCGCCACGCGCGAAAGCCGCGCGCGACGGCGGCCGCGTCGGCGACGAGCCCCGCGTGCGCGTCGAACAGCTCGCGCTGCGCGTCCGTGCGCATCAGCAACTGGTGCGCATGCTGGCCGTGGATGTCGACGAGCATCTCGCCCACTTCGCGCAGTTGCGCGAGCGTCGCGCTCGTGCCGTTGATGAAGGCGCGCGAGCGGCCGTTCGCGTCGACGACGCGCCGCAGCATCACCGCATCGTCGGCATCGAAAGCATGCTCGTCGAGCCAGCGTGCGACGCGGTCGTGCGGCGTGAATTCGGCGCTGATGTCGGCGCGCGCGCAGCCGGTGCGCACGACGCTCGCGTCTGCACGTTCGCCGAGCGCGAGTGCGAGCGCATCGATCAGGATCGATTTGCCGGCGCCCGTTTCGCCCGAGAAGACGGAGAAGCCGCTGTCGAATTCGAGGTCGAGCGCGGCGACGATGACGAAGTCGCGGATCGAGAGGTGGCGGAGCATGAGTGGCGGTCGGAAGGTGGCGTCAGGACTTATGCGTCGTCGTCTTCTTCGCTCGACGGGTGTTCGTTCCAGTGGAGCTTCTTGCGCAGCGTCACATAGTAGCTGTAGCCGACCGGGTGCAGGAACGGCACCGTGTGCTTCGAGCGGCGTACCTCGATCGTGTCGTTCAGCTCGAGCGCCGTGAACGACTGCATGTCGAAGTTCACGTTCACGTCGCGCCCGCCGATGATCTGGATCGCGATCTTCGAATCGTCCGGCAGCACGATCGGCCGGTTCGACAGCGCGTGCGGCGCGATCGGCACGAGTACGAACCCCTGTAGCTGCGGATGCAGGATCGGCCCCGACGACGACAGCGCGTACGCGGTCGAGCCCGTCGGCGTCGCGACGATGAGGCCGTCCGAGCGCTGGTTGTACATGAAGCGGCCGTCGACCGATACGCGCAGCTCGGCCATCCCGGAGAAGCCGCTGCGGTTCACGACGACGTCGTTGAACGCAAGCGCGTGGTAGATCGGCTCGCCGTCGCGCACGATGCGGGACTCGAGCAGCGTGCGCTCCTCGCGCTCGAAGCTGCCCGCGAGCATCATCGGCACGACGTCCCGCATGTCGGACGCCGGGATGTCGGTGATGAAGCCGAGCCGGCCGTGGTTGATGCCGATGAGCGGCGTCTTGTACGGCGCGAGCTGGCGGCCGATGCCGAGCATCGTACCGTCGCCGCCCAGCACGACCGCGACGTCGGCGCGCGCGCCGATCTCGGCGGGCGTGAGCGCCGGGTAGCCCGTGCTGCCGATCGCCTGCGCGGTGTCGGCCTCGAACACGACTTCGAAGCCGCGCTTCGCGATGCACGCGGCGAGCGACGCCAGCGGCTCGGCGATGCCAGGCGTGTTGCTGCGCCCGACGAGCGCGACGGTATGGAATTGGTGGCCGATTTTCATGCCGGCATTACACCATAGCTCGATGACGAAAAGAACCGCTCGCCGGCCCGGGGGCGGCAAAACGGGTGGGGAACGGACGATGCGCGCGGGACGCTCGCGGGCGCCGCCTGGTTGCGCTAAAATTTTCCGTCATGTTAGATCCACGCGCACGAACCCTCCTCAAGACGCTGATCGAGCGGTATATCGCCGACGGTCAGCCGGTCGGATCACGCACGTTGTCTCGTTATTCCGGGCTCGAGCTGAGCCCGGCGACGATCCGCAACGTGATGTCCGACCTGGAGGAGCTCGGCCTCGTGTCGAGCCCGCACACGTCGGCGGGGCGCGTGCCGACGCCGCGCGGCTACCGCCTCTTCGTCGACACGATGCTGACGGTCGAGTCGCCGATCGACGCCGACGCCGTCACGCGGCTCGTGCAGACCACGCTGCAGGCGGGCGATCCGCAGCAGAAGGTCGTCGCGGCCGCGGCGAGCGTGCTGTCGAACCTGTCGCAGTTCGCGGGCGTCGTGCTGACGCCGCGCCGCAGCCACGTGTTCAAGCAGATCGAGTTCCTGCGCCTGTCGGACAAGCGGATCCTCCTCATCATCGTGACGCCCGAAGGCGATGTGCAGAACCGCATGATCGCGACGCAGCGCGACTACACGCCCGCGCAGCTCACCGAGGCGTCGAACTATATCAACGCGCACTTCGCCGGCCTGTCGTTCGACGAGGTGCGCCGCCGGTTGCGCGAGGAGATCGACGAGCTGCGCGGCGACATGACGGCGCTGATGCACGCGGCCGTCACGGTGAGCACCGAGGAGGCCGACGACGAGGACACCGTGCTGATCTCCGGCGAGCGCAACCTGCTCGAAGTGGCGGATCTTTCGTCCGACATGGCGCGGCTGCGCAAGCTGTTCGACGTGTTCGACCAGAAGACGAGCCTCCTGCAACTGCTCGACGTGTCGAGCCACGCGCAGGGCGTGCAGATCTTCATCGGCGGCGAATCGACGCTCGTGCCGATCGACGAAATGAGCGTCGTGACGGCCCCGTACGAGGTCAACGGCAAGATCGTCGGCACGCTCGGCGTGATCGGGCCGACGCGGATGGCCTACAACCGCGTGATTCCGATCGTCGACATCACCGCGCGCCTCCTGTCGCTGACGCTCAGCCAGCAGTAACCGGTTCCGCACGCGCTTCATCGCCGTTTCATCACACTTTTGCGGCGTCCTGCGCCGTTTTCTCTCGATCGAGTCCGTCACCGCATCGTGCCGTCCCGCAGCTCGTCGCGCAATAGGCCGGACGGCCGACTGGTGGGCCGGGGCCGCCCCGCTATAATGAGTGTCGTTCGATTCGGTGCCCCGGCACGATCTTTCCATGCGCTTTGACCTCGAACCGCCGTCGCATGCGTCGGCCGCCCACCGCGTCGCCGTGCTGCTCGTCAACCTGGGCACGCCCGACGAGCCGACGCCGCGCGCGGTGCGCCGCTATCTCGCGCAGTTCCTGTCCGATCCGCGCGTCGTCGAGATCCCGCAGGCCGTCTGGCAGGTGATCCTGCGCACGCTGATCCTGCCGCTGCGCAGCCGCGCGTCCGCGAGGAAGTACGCAGCCGTCTGGATGTCCGAGGGCTCGCCGCTGCGCGTCCATACGGAGCGCCAGGTCGAGTGCTTGCGGCCGCTCTTCGCGGCGAACGGCTACCGGGTGATCGTCGACTACGCGATGCGCTACGGGACGCCGAGCATCGCCGACGTGCTCTCGCAATTGAAGCGCGCGGGCGCCGAGCGGGTGCTGCTGCTGCCGATGTATCCGCAATATTCGGCGTCGACGACGGCCACTGCGTTCGACGCCGCGTTCGCCGCGCTCGGCCGGATGCGCAACCAGCCGGAGGTGCGCACGGTGCGCCACTACGCGGGCCACCCGGCGTACATTCACGCGCTTGCCGAGCAGGTCCGCCAGTATTGGGCCGCGCACGGCCGGCCTGTGTTCGATTCGGGCGACAAGCTCGTGCTGAGCTTTCACGGCGTGCCGAAGCGCACGCTCGATCTCGGCGATCCATACCACGAGCAATGCCAGCAGACGGCCTCGCTGCTGATGTCCGCGCTCGGCCTGACGACGTTCGAGTGCCGTGTCACGTTCCAGTCGCGCTTCGGCAAGGCCGAATGGCTGCAGCCTTATACGGCGCCGACGCTCAAGGAACTGGGCACGGCGGGCGTGCGCCGCGCGGACGTGTTCTGCCCGGGCTTCACCGCCGACTGCCTCGAGACGATCGAGGAGATTGGGATCGAGGTGCGCGACGAGTTCCTGCACGGCGGCGGCAGGGAATTTCACCGGATTCCGTGCCTGAACGCGTCGCCCGCGTGGATCGCGGCGCTCGGCGAGATTGCCGCCGAAAACCTGCAAGGCTGGCCGGTGCGCGTCGCGGCGGCGCCGGAGATCGTGAGCTGACTGCCATGAACTTCAAGATTTCGACTGAACCCGGTGCGCGGCTGCGCATCGACAAGTGGCTCTGGGCCGCGCGCTTCTTCAAGACCCGTTCGCTCGCAGCCGACGCCGTCGAGAAAGGGCGCGTGAAAATCGGCGGCGTGGCCGTCAAGCCGGCGAAGGAAGTGCGCGTCGGCGACCGGGTCGACGTGACGATCGAGCGCGTCGTCTGGCAGGTCGACGTGGTCGGCGTATGCGACGTGCGCGGGCCGGCGAGCGTCGCGCAGACGCTCTATGCGGAGACGGAAGCGGGGCGGGAGCAGCGTCTGGCGGAACTCGACCGGCGCCGGCGTTTCCGCGAGCCGGCGGCCGAGCTGCAAGGGCGGCCGACGAAGCGGGACCGCCGGGTCATCGACAGATTTTCGAATGGGAGCTGAATAGCTGATCGAACGTCGCGCGCGCGCTGCCGTATTCCGTCGTGTGTTCGGTGACGGCGCCCGATAGGCAGATGGTCGTCGTGCCGGCGATGAGTACCAGCGCGACTGCCGAAATAGCGAAGGTCAGTTTCACGGTACTCCCCTCGAGAAGACGGGTGAAAGGGCCTCTGGTCCGGTGTCGGGCGTTGTCGGGTCAGGGTATACATGGTCCTCGACGCGCCTTTGGCAAGTGTAGTGCAGCGCACTGGCGCGATCCAGCGACCGGCCGGTAAGGGTTGTTACAGGCCGTTTCGGACTGAATCCGGGGCGGCGGCCGTGGCGCACTGCGGCGCGGCGCGATGCCTCCGGTGGGGGCGCGATTCTTGCGAAAAACCCACTTGAAATCGTTGCCTGGAGCCCCATTTGCACCGATATTGTGCGGCGTCGGCCGTTTGCGTGAAAAAGCGCGAAGCCGGCTGCCGTTTTGGCTTTAACCTCTAAACCGACTTTCTAGCGATATGGAAAACACGCAAGAGAACCCGACTGACCAAACGACTGAAGAAACCGGTCGCGAGGCGCAGGCCGCGGAAAACGCGGCGCCGGCTGCAGAAGCCGCGCTCGCCGAGGCTCAAGCCAAGCTCGCCGAGCTGCAGGAGAGCTTCCTGCGCGCGAAGGCGGAAACCGAAAACGTGCGCCGCCGTGCGCAGGACGACGTCACGAAGGCGCACAAATTCGCGATCGAGAATTTCGCCGAAAACCTGCTGCCCGTGCTCGACAGCCTCGAGGCGGCGGTGGGCGATACGTCCGGCGATCTCGCGAAGGTCCGCGAAGGCGTCGAGCTGACGCTGCGCCAATTGCAGAGCGCGCTCGAGAAGGGCCGTGTCGCGGCGCTCAATCCGGTCGGCGAGAAATTCGATCCGCATTTGCACCAGGCGATCTCGATGGTGCCGGCCGACCAGGAGCCGAACACGGTCGTCGCCGTGCTGCAGAAGGGCTACACGATCGCCGACCGCGTGCTGCGTCCGGCGCTCGTGACGGTCGCGCAACCGAAGTAAGGGACGGCGATGGCGGGCACGGGCGTCGATGCGACTGCGTTCGCGGCGTTCGACATGCAGGAACTGGACGCCGAGAGCTTCGACGCCGGGCTAGCGAGCGCGGGCGACGCGCTCGCCGTCGTCTTCTTCTGGGGCGCCCCCCAAGGGGACTTGCTTCGCGGCGCCGGCTGCTTGAACTGTGAAATCGCGAAGAAAGCGATGCTCGCGAACCCGGACGCGATCCGTGCGCTCGGCCTCGAATGGTTCCACAGCAACGTCTACGAACATCGCGAGCTCGCGCGGCGCTTCGCGCTGCACGGCGTGCCGACCTGGTTTTTCTTCTGGCGCGGCAAGCGGCTCGGCCGGGCGACCGGCTGGCATGGGCTCGCGCAGTTCGAGGCGGCCGTCGCCGCGGCGCGCGCGAAGGCGGAGGCCGACGTCGCAGGCGAAGCGGACCGTCCCGCCGATTGAAAAAATTTAATGGCCGCATCGCCTTCGAGGTCTTGAAAACGACGCGGCCGCACTTATTTCGAGTGCAGAGTCGAATTTGGCGCGGCGCAGCGGGCAGCAACCCGCCGACGCCGCAGCGAACAGGGATTTCTGGAGATTAGGAAAAATGGGAAAGATCATCGGTATTGACCTCGGCACCACGAATTCGTGCGTCGCCGTGATGGAAGGCAATCAGGTCAAGGTCATCGAGAACTCGGAAGGCGCGCGCACGACGCCGTCGATCATCGCCTACATGGACGACAACGAGGTCCTCGTCGGCGCGCCGGCCAAGCGTCAATCGGTGACGAACCCGAAGAACACGCTCTTCGCGGTGAAGCGCTTGATCGGCCGCCGCTTCGAAGAGAAGGAAGTGCAGAAGGACATCGGCCTGATGCCCTACAAGATCACCAAGGCCGACAACGGCGACGCGTGGGTCGAAGCGCACGGCCAGAAGCTCGCGCCGCCGCAGGTCTCGGCCGAAGTGCTGCGCAAGATGAAGAAAACCGCTGAGGATTACCTCGGCGAGCCGGTCACGGAAGCCGTGATCACGGTGCCGGCGTACTTCAACGACAGCCAGCGCCAGGCAACCAAGGACGCGGGCCGCATCGCGGGCCTCGAAGTCAAGCGGATCATCAACGAGCCGACGGCTGCCGCGCTCGCGTTCGGCCTCGACAAGGCCGAGAAGGGCGACCGCAAGATCGCGGTGTATGACCTGGGCGGCGGCACGTTCGACGTGTCGATCATCGAGATCGCGGACGTCGACGGCGAAATGCAGTTCGAAGTCCTGTCGACGAACGGCGACACGTTCCTCGGCGGCGAGGACTTCGACCAGCGCATCATCGATTACATCATCGGCGAGTTCAAGAAGGAGCAGGGCGTCGACCTGTCGAAGGACGTGCTCGCGCTGCAGCGCCTGAAGGAAGCCGCCGAAAAGGCGAAGATCGAGCTGTCGTCGGGCCAGCAGACCGAAATCAACCTGCCGTACATCACGGCGGACGCGTCGGGTCCGAAGCACTTGAACCTGAAGATCACGCGTGCGAAGCTCGAAGCGCTGGTCGAGGATCTGGTCGAGCGTACGATCGAGCCGTGCCGCATCGCGATCAAGGACGCGGGCGTCAAGGTATCGGACATCGACGACGTGATCCTGGTGGGCGGCCAGACCCGCATGCCGAAGGTCTTGGAGAAGGTGAAGGAGTTCTTCGGCAAGGACCCGCGCCGCGACGTGAACCCGGACGAAGCCGTCGCGGTGGGCGCGGCGATCCAGGGCCAGGTTCTGTCGGGCGACCGCAAGGACGTGCTGCTGCTCGACGTGACCCCGCTGTCGCTCGGCATCGAGACGCTCGGCGGCGTGATGACGAAGATGATCAACAAGAACACCACGATCCCGACGAAGCACGCGCAGGTGTACTCGACGGCGGACGACAACCAGGGCGCCGTGACGATCAAGGTGTTCCAGGGCGAACGCGAAATGGCGGCGGGCAACAAGCTGCTCGGCGAATTCAACCTGGAAGGCATCCCGCCCGCACCGCGCGGCGTGCCGCAGATCGAAGTGACCTTCGACATCGACGCGAACGGCATCCTGCACGTCGGCGCGAAGGACAAGGCGACCGGCAAGGAAAACAAGATCACGATCAAGGCGAACTCGGGTCTGTCCGAAGCCGAGATCGAGAAGATGGTGAAGGACGCGGAAGCGAACGCGGAAGAAGATCACCGTCTGCGTGAGCTGGCCGATTCGCGCAACCAGGGCGACGCGCTCGTCCACAGCACGAAGAAGGCGCTCGCCGAGTACGGCGACAAGCTGGACGCGGGCGAGAAGGAGAAGATCGAAGCCGCGCTGAAGGAGCTCGAGGATGTGCTGAAGAGCGCGTCGAGCGACAAGGCGGCGATCGATGCGAAGATCGAAGCGGTCGCGACGGCGTCGCAGAAGCTCGGCGAGAAGATGTACGCCGACATGCAGGCGCAGCAGGCCGGCGCGGCGGGCGCTGCCGGTGCCGCAGCAGCCGAAGGCGCGGCGCAGGGCGGCGCGCAGACGGTCGACGACGTCGTCGACGCCGACTTCAAGGAAGTGAAGAAGGACTAAGCCGGGTCGAGGTCGGGCCGTGCCGGGCACCCACGCGAGGTGCGCGGCGCGGCTTTCCCGGGTCCGTTTCTTCACTGCCGAATTGGCGGATCATACTTGCGCCTGGCGGGCCTCGCGGCTCTCCGGGCACATTTGTTTTATGGCGAGCACTGCGCCGACCGGCTTCTGCGGGCCGGCCGGCGCGGCGCTCAACCAGTCGCAAGACTTTACTGGAAGCGAGAGGAGCCGTTGCGCGCGCTTCGCGCGGCGGCATTGAAACGATATGGCGAAACGGGATTACTACGAGGTTCTGGGCGTCGCGAAGAATGCAGGCGACGACGAAATCAAGAAGGCATATCGCAAGCTCGCGATGAAGTACCACCCCGACCGCAATCCGGACAGCAAGGATGCGGAAGAGCATTTCAAGGAAGCGAAGGAAGCCTATGAAATGCTGTCGGACGGCCAGAAGCGGGCGGCGTACGACCAGTACGGCCACGCGGGCGTCGATCCGAACATGGGCGCGGCCGGCGCGCAGGGCTTCGGCGGCTTCGCCGACGCGTTCGGCGACATCTTCGGCGACATCTTCGGCCAGGCCGCCGCGGGCGGCGGCCGCGGACGCGGCGGTCCGCAGGTGTACCGTGGCGCGGATCTGCGCTACAGCATGGAGATCACGCTCGAGCAGGCGGCGCACGGCTACGACACGCAGATCCGCGTGCCGAGCTGGGCGTCGTGCGGCGTCTGTCACGGCTCGGGCGCGAAGCCGGGCACGAAGCCGGAAACCTGCCCGACCTGTCACGGCCAGGGCACGGTGCGGATGTCGCAGGGCTTCTTCAGCATCCAGCAGACCTGCCCGAAGTGCCACGGCACCGGCACCTACATCCCGGAACCGTGCGTGCACTGCCACGGCTCCGGCAAGGTGAAGGAAACCAAGACGCTCGAAGTGAAGATTCCGGCGGGCATCGACGACGGCATGCGGATCCGCTCGGCCGGCAACGGCGAGCCGGGCATCAACGGCGGGCCGTCCGGCGATCTGTACGTCGAGATCCACATCAAGCCGCACTCGGTGTTCGAGCGCGACGGCGACGACCTGCACTGCCAGATGCCGATTCCGTTCACGACGGCGGCGCTCGGCGGCGAGATCGAAGTGCCGACGCTCGCCGGCCGCGCGTCGTTCACGGTGGCGGAAGGCACGCAGTCGGGCAAGACGTTCCGTCTGCGCGGCAAGGGCATCAAGGGGCTGCGTTCGAGCATCGCCGGCGATCTGTACGTGCACGTGCAGGTCGAGACGCCCGTGAAGCTCACCGAGCAGCAGCGCGATTTGCTCAAGCAGTTCGAGAAGTCGCTCGCGGAAGGCGGCCCGCGCCACAGCCCGCAAAGCAAGAGCTGGTTCGATCGCGTGAAGAGCTTCTTCGAGTGACGGGCGGCACGCAGCACGCAGGTGATGCAGGATGACTGACGAATCGGGCGCGGTGTTCGCGCTCTTCGACGATTGCGACTCGACCGCGGCAGCGCGGTCGAGTCGTTTGTATTTGGGCTTCTCGCATGAGCGCGTCTGCGTCGATCCGGGCGAGCTCGATGCGGTGTGCGCGGCCGTTGCCGACGATGCGCGGCGAGGCTTGCACGCGGTCGTGCTCGGCGACTACGAATTCGGGCGCGATCTGCAGTTCGGGAAGCGGGGCGGCGGCGCGCTGCGGTTTCTGCTGTTCTCCGAATGCGCGAAGCTCTCGCGCGACGAAGCCGACGCGTGGCTCGCCGCGCGCGACGGCGGCGCGGCCGAGCCATCGGCCGCGGGCGTCGCACACGTGACGAAGAGCGTGACGCGCGACGCGTTCGACGCGGCGATCGCCGCGGTGCACGACGCGCTGTGCGCGGGCGACTCGTATCAGATCAACTACACGTATCGGCTGCGCTTCGATGCGTTCGGCGCGCCGCTCGCGCTGTACCGCCGCCTGCGCGCGCGTCAGCCGGTGCGCTACGGTGCGCTGATCGCGCTGCCGGGCGATGCGTGGGTCGTATCGTGTTCGCCGGAGCTGTTCGTCGAGAAGTCGGGCGCGCTGCTGCGCGCGCGGCCGATGAAGGGCACCGCGCCGCGCTCCGACGATCCGCGCGCGGATGCAGCCGCGGCCGAGTTCCTCGCGAACGACGCGAAGAACCGCGCGGAGAACGTGATGATCGTCGATTTGCTGCGCAACGACCTCGCGCGCATCGCGCGAACGGGGTCGGTGACGGTGCCGGCGCTTTTCTCGGTCGAGCCGTATGCGTCGGTGTGGCAGATGACGTCGACGGTCGAAGCGGGCCTTGTCGACGGTGCGACGTTCGCCGACGTGCTGCGCGCGCTTTTTCCGTGCGGCTCGATCACCGGGGCGCCGAAGTACAGGACGATGCAACTGATCGACGCGATCGAGACGACGCCGCGCGGGCTCTACACGGGCGCGATCGGCTGGCTCGATGCGATATCGGACGACCCCTCGCCAGCAGCCCCCGGGCAGGGCGTCCCGGAAGAAGTCTCCTTGGAGGGCGCCTCGAAGACATCCTTCCGAAGAGCGGCTCCGGACAACGCCTCCTCGGGGCACGTCTCGAAGGACGTCCGCCCGCCGGGCGCAGCACGCGGCTGCGGCGACTTCTGCCTGTCGGTCGCGATCCGCACGCTGACGCTCAACGCGCCGGCGGCCGACGGCCACCGATGCGGCACGATGGGCGTTGGTGCGGGGATCGTGCTCGACAGCGTCGCCGCCGACGAATACGTGGAGTGCGAATTGAAGGCGCGTTTTCTGACCGACGCCGATCCCGGCTTCCAGTTGTTCGAGACGATGTACGCGACACGCGATGCCGGCGTGCGTCATCTCGACCGCCATCTCGCGCGGCTGCGTTCGAGCGCGGACGCGCTCGGCTTCGCGTTCGACGAAGCGGCCGCGAAGCGGCGCATCGACGAGCGCCGCGCGCAGTTGGGCGACGACGGCGAATATCGTTTCCGCGTCGCGCTGGCGAAGGACGGCACGCTCGACATCACGGCCGCGCCGCTCGCGCCGCTCGCGCGCGACGCGGTCGGCGTGCTGCTCGCGCCCGAACACGGCTTCGCGCGGATGCACTCGGGCGACGTGTTGCTTGCGCACAAGACGACGCGCCGCGCCGACTACGATCGCGCGTGGAAGGACGCCGAGACGCGCGACGCGTTCGACATGCTGTTCTTCAACGAGCGCGGCGAGCTGACGGAGGGCGGGCGGACGAATGTGTTCGTGAAGCTCGAAGGGCGCTGGTTCACGCCGCCGCTGTCGTCGGGCGTGCTGCCGGGCGTGATGCGCGGCGTGCTGCTCGACGATCCGGCGCTGCAGGCGACCGAGCGCGTGCTCACGCTCGACGACCTGCTGCGCGCCGATGCACTGATGCTGACCAACGCGCTGCGCGGCGCGGTGCCCGCGCGGCTCGTGCGAGGCGGCGCAGCGGCGGCCTGACGACGAGAGGACGGAGGCGGAGGCGCGCTGGCGCTCGGCGGCGGGTCGCATGACGATGCGCTGATGCTGGCCAACGCGTTGCTCAGTGCGCGGCCGTTGCCGCTCGTTCGGAGCAGCGTTGTGGCGGCGAGACGATATGCCGGCATCGAACCGGAGAACCGGGCGCGCCTCATGCTTGACGACGTGTCCCTTGTCCCTTGTCCCTTGTCCCTTGTCGCATATCGCTTGCTTGGCATTGCCGCGTCGTTCGGCCGTCGACATGAAAAAGCGGCATCCGCACACGTCGGATGCCGCTTTTTTTCGAGCGCAGCAGCGCCCGAATACGAAGCGTGGCGTACGAGCGAAGCCGCGCCGCGCGCGCTCAGGCCGTCATTCCCGCATCAGAACGAATGCTCGGGCCCGGGGAAGCCGCCGTCCTTCACCGCGCGCACGAACGCCTCGATTGCGGCGAAGATGCTCGGCTGCCCTTGCATGAAGTCCTTGACGAAGCGCGGCCGCTTGCCGGAGAAGATGCCGAGCATGTCGTGCAGCACGAGCACCTGGCCTGAGCAATCCGCGCCCGCGCCGATGCCGATCGTCGGAATCGTCAGTTCGCGCGTGACTTCGGCCGCGACGAGCGTCGGCACCGCTTCGAGCACGACGAGCTGCGCGCCCGCATCCTCGACCGCGCGCGCGTCGCGCAGCAATTGCGCGGCGCCCGCTTCCGTTTTTCCCTGCACCTTGAAGCCGCCGAACGCGTGCACCGACTGCGGCGTGAGCCCGACGTGCGCGCACACGGGCACCGACCGCTCGACGAGGAAACGCACCGTGTCGGCGAGCCATTCGCCGCCTTCGAGCTTGACCATTTGCGCGCCCGCGCGCATCAGCTTCACCGCGCTCGCGAACGCATCGGCGGGCGTGCCGTAGGCGCCGAACGGCAGGTCTGCGACGACGAGCGCGCGCGGCTGCGCCCGCGCGACGCATGCGGTGTGATACGCGATGTCGTCGAGCGTGACGGGCAGCGTCGTCGTCTGGCCCTGCAGCACGTTGCCGAGCGAATCGCCGATCAGCAGCACGTCGACGTTCGCGCGGTCGAGGAGGGCGGCGAAGCTCGCGTCGTAGCAGGTCAGCATCGCGATCTTCTCGCCGGCTTCACGCATCGCCTGCAGTTTGGGCACCGTCACGGCCGGTCGGCTGGATTCCTGAAGGTAGGTCATGGGAGGTCCGATTCGATGGTGAGAGAAAAGGCGGCGTCGCGACGAGCGACCGCGCGCGCGTCCGTCAGCGCGCGCCGCCGCCTTTGACGAAGAATTCCTTGCGGCCGCGCATCGACGCGATGCGCTCGACGAGCAGTGCAAGGTCGTCGGGGGAGTCGAGCGGATTCAGGTGCTCGGCTGCGACCGTCAGCACGGGCGTGCGGTCGTAGTGATAGAAGAATTCGTTGTATGCGTCGCAGAGCGAACGCAGGTATGCGTCGCCGATCTGCAGCTCCATCGGCTGGCCGCGCTTCTGGATCCGCGCGAACAGCACTTCGGGGCTCGCCTGCAGATAGACGACGAGATCGGGCGCCGGAGCGGGGGCGCCGAGATGCGCGGCGAGCGACCGATATAGCTGCCATTCGTCGTCGGGCAGCGTGAGCCGCGCGAAGATTTCATTCTTCTGCGGCATGAAGTCCGCAACGATCGGCGTATTCGCTTCGTATGCGGCGGCAATCTCGTGCGCCTGGCGCTCGCGCTGCAGCGCGAACGCGAGCTGCGTCGGCAGCGCGTAGCGCGCGGTGTCGCGATAGAAGCGTTCGAGAAACGGGTTGTCCTGCGGGCGTTCGAGGAGCGCGCGCATCGACCAGCGTTCGGCGAGCAGCGTCGCGAGCGTCGTCTTGCCGACGCCGATCGGTCCTTCGATCGCGAGGTAGCGGCACGGCGGCCGCCAGTCGGGGGCGGTGACGGTGAGCGGTGTCGAATTCATCGGCAGCGGTTTTTTTCGGCGGCGGCCCGCATCGCCAGGCACTGGCAAGTCTGGACCTTCTCGATGCGCTGGTGCGCGACGTCCGCGAGGAACGCGTCGGCGCGGCCGCGCGCGGGGATCGCGAGCATGGGCGCGATCTCGACGAGCGGCACGAGCGCGAACGCGCGTTCGGTCAGGCGCGGATGCGGGACGACGAGGTCGGGCTCGTCGATCGTTTGTTCACCATAGAGCAGGATGTCGATGTCGAGCGTGCGCGGTGCGTTCCGGTACGGCCGCTCGCGGCCGAAGTGGTGCTCGATCTTCTGGCAGAGCGCGAGGAGCGCGCGCGCGGCGAGCGTCGTGTCGATCTTCACGACGCAGTTGTAGTAGTCGCCGCCGCCCGCGTCGACGGGCGCCGTCCGATACAGGCTCGACTTGCCGAGCACCGTGATGGCGTGCTGCTGGGCGAGGCAGACCACTGCGTCCTTCAAGGCCTGGCGCGCGTCGCCGAGATTGGCCCCCACCCCGAGATAAGCAACCGTCATGGCTTTCCTTCCTACGTCGTTCGACGGCGCAAGCGTCAGTCGTTCGCGTCGGACTCGCCGCGCGCGGCGCCTTCCGTGCTCTCGGCACTTTCGGCGCCTTCGGCCCCGCGGCGGCTGCGACCGCTGCGGCGGCGCCGCTTGCGAGGCGCCTTGTCCCGACTGCCGCCCTGCGTGAGGAGCGCCTCGCGCGTCGCGGCATCGCCGTCGATGAAATCCGTCCACCACTGTCCGGCGGCGGGATCGAGCTCGCCGGATTCGCAGCGCAACAGGAGGAAATCATACCCCGCTCTAAATCTTTGGTGTTCGAGGAGCCTCAGCGCGCTGCGGCCGGAGCGCTTCTCGAGCCGCAACTGCAGCCCCCAGATCTCGCGCATGTCGGCCGAATAGCGCTTGTGGATGGCGAGCTTCTCGGTCTGCATGTCGATCACGTCGTCCATCGCGTGATTGATCGCGGGGACCGGGTACTCGCCGTCCGCGGCGTATTGCTCCCAGCGCTGGCGCATGTCGTGCCAGAGGAGCGTCGCGAACAGGAAGCCGGGCGACACCGGCTTGCCCGCGCGCACGCGCGCATCGGTGTTGTTGAGCGCGAGCGTGACGAACTTCTCGCCCTGCGGCTGCTCGAGCACGACGTCGAGGAGCGGCAGCAGCCCGTGATGCAGCCCTTGCTTGCGGAGCTGCTTCAGGCACGCGAGCGCGTGGCCCGACAGCAGCAGCTTCAGCATCTCGTCGAACAGCCGCGCGGCCGGCACGTTGTTGATGAGATCCGCGAGCTCCTTGATCGGCGCGCGCGTGTTCTCCTCGATCTCGAAGCCGAGCTTCGCCGCGAAGCGCACGACGCGCAGCATCCGCACCGGGTCCTCGCGGAAGCGCGTCGCCGGATCGCCGATCATCCGCAGCAGGCGCGCGCGCATGTCGGCCATCCCGTCGTGATAGTCGAGCACGGTTTGCGTCGCGGGATCGTAGTACATCGCGTTGATCGTGAAGTCGCGGCGCGCCGCGTCCTCGTGCTGCTCGCCCCACACGTTGTCGCGCAGCACGCGGCCGCTCGCGTCGACCGCGTGCGTGCGGCGGTCGAGCTCGTCGCGCTTCAGGCGCTTCGCGGGCGCGGTTTCGGCGGGCGGCTCCTGCGGGGCGTCGACGAGCGCGCGGAAGGTCGACACCTCGATCAGTTCCTGCCCGAACTGCACGTGGACGATCTGGAAGCGCCGGCCGATCAGCCGCGCGCGGCGGAACAGATGCTGGACCTGGGTCGGCGTCGCGTCGGTCGCGACGTCGAAATCCTTCGGGGCGATGCCGAGCAGCAGGTCGCGCACCGCGCCGCCGACGATGAACGCGCGGAAGCCGGCTTGCTGCAGCGTGTCGGTGACGCGGATCGCGTTTTTCGAGATGAGCGCGGGATCGATCCCGTGCACGTTCGCGGACACGACGGTCGGCTCGCCGTTGCGGGCCTTCTTGGCGGCGCCGCGCGTGGATTTCGCGCGGCGCGGGGCGGCGGGCGCGGCCGAGGCGTCGCCCGACGAGGCTTCCTGCGGGGCGGCGGTGTCCTGCGGCGCGTCTTGCGACGCGCGGGCGTCCTGCCCGAACAGCTTGCGGATGAATTTTTTGATCACGACGGTTGGAAGAGGTCGAGGATGCGCCAGCCGTGTGCACGTGCATATGCGCGCAGCGTGTCGTCGGGATTGGTCGCGATCGGGTCGGTGACTTTTTCGAGAAGCGGAATGTCGTTGTGCGAATCGCTGTAGAAGTAGCTGCGATCGAAGTCGTCCCAGCGCTTGCCGAACGACGCGAGCCACGCCTCCGTGCGCGTGATCTTGCCCTCGCGGTAGCTCGGCGTGCCGGTCGGTCGGCCGGTGAACGCGGAGTCCGGATGGCCGTCGACGGTTTCCACTTCGCACGCGATCAGCGTGTCGACGCCGAACGCGGTCGCGATCGGACGCGTGATGAATTCGTTCGTCGCGGTGACGATGCAGCAGAGATCGCCCGCATCCTGGTGCCGGCGCACGAGCTCGAGCGCGGCGGGCAGCATCGCCGGCCGGATCACCTCGTGCATGTACTCGTCGTGCCACTGCGCGAGCTGCGCGCGCGAATACTTCGCGAGCGGCGTGAGCATCGCCGTGAGGTACGCGTGGATGTCGAGCTTGCCCGCCTTGTAGTCGGCGTAGAAGCGGTCGTTCTGGCGCGAGAAGCTGTCCGCGTCGACGATGCCGAGCCTGACCATGAAGCGGCCCCATTCGTGGTCGCTGTCTGTCGGGATCAGCGTGTGATCCAGGTCGAAAAGTGCCAAATTAGTCATGGAGGGGCATTTTACTTGAAGCTACTTGAACCGGCCCGGAGCGACCTCGTCGCGCTCCGGCGCGGCCAGCATCGCGCGCAGGAGCGGCAGCGTGACCGCGCGTTTCTGCTCGAGCGAAAAGCGGTCGAGCGCGTCGAGGAGCGCCATCAGGCTCGGCATGTCGCGGCGGAAATGGGTGAGGAGGTACGACGGCACGTCGTCGGCGAGCGCGATCCCGCGCTCCTTCGCCGCGTGCTTGAGCACGGCCACCTTGCCTTTGTCGGTGAGCGGCGCGAGATGGAAAACGAGACCCCAGCCGAGGCGGGTGCGCAGATCCTCGCGAACGTCGAGCGCGAGCGGCGCGGCGGGCCCCGCGGCGACGAGCGCGCTCGTCGGATGCGCGCGCACTTCGTTGAACAGGTTGAAGAGCGCGATCTGCTGCGCGTCGTTGAGCGCGTCGCAGTCGTCGACCGCGTAGAGCGACGCGCGCGGATCGAACACGAACGCGTCGAGCCCGCTTTGCGGGCTCACGTAGCGCGCGTGGCCGTACGTCGTGTCGTGCACGAGCGCTTGCAGCAAGTGGCTGCGGCCGCTGCCCGCTTCGCCCCACACGTAGAACGTGCGGTCGGCGACGGGGCCCGCTGCGAGCGCGAGGTCGAGCTCGCGCAGGCGCGTGACGAGCTCGGCGTTCGTCCCCGAATAGAAGTTGTCGAACGTCGCGGGCGGCGGGGTGCCGAGGTCGAGCGTCAGTTGACGGGATACAGTCACGGTGCGAATCAGGTCCGGTGTTGCATGCCCGAAGGGCGGCGGCGCGTGGTCGGCATCGTCGGGAAGCGCCCGTGTGCGCGGCTGCGCGCGCCGCCCGCGACGGCCCGGCAGGCGCGGGCGCGCGACGGGCGGGCGGCGCGCGCGGCGTGCCGTGCGGCTGCGCCGGCCAAGCGTGGGCGCGGCCGCTCGAGCGGCGAAAACAGTGACGAATGGGGCAAGATGCTATCCCTGATGAATCGATGCGGGGAATTCCGGCCGCCCGGCCGGCTTCGGGTAAAATCGCATTTTACCGACCTTCTCGCATTCCCCCATGAATCCTCCGAAATCCGCTCCTGACGCCCAGGGTCTGTCCTACCGTGACGCGGGCGTCGACATCGACGCGGGCGATGCGCTCGTCGACAAGATCAAGCCCTTTGCGAAGAAAACGCTGCGCGACGGCGTGCTCGGCGGCATCGGCGGGTTCGGCGCGCTGTTCGAAGTGCCGAAGAAGTACCGCGAGCCGGTGCTCGTGTCGGGCACCGACGGCGTCGGCACGAAGCTCAGGCTGGCCTTTCATCTGAACAAGCACGACACGGTCGGGCAGGATCTCGTCGCGATGAGCGTCAACGACATCCTGGTCCAGGGCGCCGAGCCGCTGTTCTTCCTCGACTACTTCGCGTGCGGCAAGCTGGACGTCGAGACGGCGGCGACGGTGGTCAAGGGCATCGCGCAGGGCTGCGAGCTGTCGGGGTGCGCGCTGATCGGCGGCGAGACGGCCGAGATGCCGGGCATGTACCCGGACGGCGAATACGACCTTGCGGGCTTCGCGGTCGGCGCGGTCGAGAAGAGCAAGATCATCGACGGCAGCACGATCGCCGAGGGCGATGTCGTGCTGGGCCTCGCGTCGAGCGGCATCCACTCGAACGGCTTCTCGCTCGTGCGCAAGATCATCGAGCGCGCGAATCCGGATCTGTCGGCCGATTTCCACGGCCGTTCGCTCGCGGACGCGCTGATGGCGCCGACCCGCATTTACGTGAAGCCGCTCCTCGCGCTGATGGAAAAGATCGCGGTGAAGGGGATGGCGCACATCACGGGCGGCGGCCTCGTCGAGAACATTCCGCGCGTGCTGCGCGACGGTCTCACAGCCGAGCTCGACAAGAGCGCGTGGCCGCTGCCGCCGCTGTTCCAGTGGCTGCAGCAGCATGGCGGCGTCGCCGACGCCGAGATGCACCGCGTGTTCAACTGCGGGATCGGGATGGCCGTCATCGTGTCGGCCGCCGATGCGGACGAAGCGCTCCGCCAGCTGACCAGCGCGGGCGAGCAGGTGTGGAAGATCGGCGCCGTGCGCGCGAGCCGCGAAGGCGAGGCGCAGACGGTCGTGGCCTGAGCGCATCGCGCCCGCCGTCCTTCGCCGGCCCCGAGCGGCTGGTGGGAAAGGGCGGATCGAACACGAGCCCGGCTCATCGCGAGCCGGGCTTTTTTTCGTCCGAAAGCCGGCCGTCAGGCGCGGCTCCGCTGTCCGTCGCCATCCGATCGCGGCGTGCCGGAAGAATAGGCGGAGACAGACCGGCAGGCCGCGAGCGGATCGTTATTTTAATAAATCTTGAAATATTGAAATGATGGCGCTATGCTGCGCGCATGGACTCGACTCTCGCCATCCGCGCGCTCGGCGCGCTCGCTCACGAATCGCGGCTCGCGATCTTTCGTCTGCTCGTCGTCACGGGAGCGGACGGGCTGCCGGCGGGCGAAATCGCCCAGCGGCTCGAACTCGCGCCGTCGCGGCTGTCGTTCCATCTGAAGGATCTTTCGCACGCCGGACTCGTGAAGTCGCGCCAGGACGGCCGTTTCGTGATCTATACGGCCAATTTCGACGCGATGAACGGGCTCATCGGCTTTCTGACCGAGAACTGCTGCGCGGGCGCGCCGTGCGGCGTGGGCGGTCCGGCTTCTTGCTCCGAGGCGCAATCGTGAAACGCATGCACATCCACGTATCGGTCGCCGATCTTGCCGACAGCATCCGGTTCTACCGTGCGCTGTTCGGCGGCGTCGAGCCCACTGTCCTGAAGGACGACTACTGCAAATGGGAGCTGACGGACCCGGCCGTCAATTTCGCGATCTCGCAACGCGGCGTGCCGCCGGGCGTCGATCACGTCGGCATTCAGGTCGAGACGGACGCCGAGCTCGACGAGATGAACGCGCGTCTTGCCGCAGCCGGGCTGCCGAGTCACGAGCAGACCGCGACGACCTGCTGTTATGCGCAGTCGGACAAGGTGTGGACGGTCGACCCGCAAGGCGTCGCATGGGAGACCTTCCGGACGCTCGGCAGCGCGCCCGTGTTCGGCCAGCCGCACGACGCGACCGCGCGGTCGGCGTGTTGCGCTCCCGCCGCGTCGGCAATTCAGTTCCATCGGAGCCGCTCGTGAGCGACAAACCCTTCTCGGTCCTCATCCTCTGCACGGGCAACAGCGCGCGCAGCATCATGGCGGAAGCGCTCTTCAATGCGATGGGCGGCGGCCGGTTCCGCGCGTACAGCGCGGGCAGCCATCCGAGCGGCAAGGTCAATCCGTTCGCGCTCGAACGCTGCGCGGCGCTCGGCTACGACGCGTCGCAACTGCGCAGCAAGAGCTGGGACGAGTTCGGCGGCCTCGGCGCGCCGCAGATGGATTTCGTGATCACGGTTTGCGACCAGGCGGCGGGCGAGGCGTGCCCGATCTGGCCCGGCCACCCGCTGACCGCGCATTGGGGCTTCGAGGACCCGGCGGCGGTCGCGGGCACCGACGACGAGAAGCGCCGCGCGTTCGACAAGGTGTATCGCCAGATCCTGAATCGCGTCGGCCAGTTCGTGAATCTGCCGCTGCACGCGCTCGACCGCGCCGCGATCCAGCGGGAGATGCGCGCGATCGGCGCTCGGCCGGCCGAGGAGGCGCCCGATGAGCAGCGTTGAGCGGCGCGCCACCGCCGCCGCGCGCCCGGCGATCGGCTTCTTCGAGCGCTACCTGACCGCGTGGGTCGCGCTTTGCATCGTTGCCGGCATCGCGCTCGGCCAGTGGCTGCCCGGCGTCTTTCAGGCGATCGGCCGGATGGAGGTCGCGCAGGTCAATCTGCCGGTCGGTCTGCTGATCTGGGTGATGATCGTGCCGATGCTGATCAAGATCGATTTCGGCGCGATGTCGCAGGTCGGCCGGCACTGGCGCGGGATCGGCGTGACGCTCGCCGTCAACTGGCTCGTCAAGCCGTTCTCGATGGCGTTGCTCGGCTGGCTGTTCGTGCGTCACCTGTTCGCGCGCTGGCTGCCCGCCGACCAGCTCGACAGCTATGTCGCCGGCCTGATCCTGCTCGCCGCCGCGCCGTGCACGGCGATGGTGTTCGTCTGGTCGCAGCTTTGCAAGGGCGATCCGTATTTCACGCTGTCGCAGGTCGCGCTCAACGACGCGATCATGATCGTCGCGTTCGCGCCGCTCGTCGCGCTGCTGCTCGGCCTGTCCGCGATCACGGTGCCCTGGGATACGCTCATCGTGTCCGTCGGTCTTTACATCGTCGTGCCGGTGATCGTCGCACAGCTCGCGCGGCGCGTGCTGCTTGCGGCCGGCGCAGCCGTGCTGCAGCGCGCCGTCGCGGCGCTCGGCCCGTGGTCGATTTGCGCGCTGCTCGCGACGCTCGTGCTGCTGTTCGCGTTCCAGGGGCGGGCGATTGTCGACGAACCGCTCGTCATCGCGCTGCTCGCGGTCCCGATCCTCGTTCAGGTGTTCTTCAACTCGGGCCTCGCGTATCTGCTCAACCGGCGCTTTCGCGTCGCGCACTGCGTCGCCGGGCCGTCGAGTCTCATCGGCGCGAGCAATTTCTTCGAACTCGCGGTCGCGACCGCGATCAGCCTGTTCGGCTTCCAGTCCGGCGCCGCGCTCGCGACGGTGGTCGGCGTGTTGATCGAAGTGCCGGTGATGCTGCTCGTCGTCGGCGTCGTGAATCGTTCGCGGCATTGGTACGAATCCCACGCGTGAGTGCGTGGCTCGACGGCGCACCGTCGAGGCGGGGCCGGCTCAGGCCGCGTGCGCGTCGCCGAGCACCCGCTCGAGCGCATCGACCGCGCGCTCGGTTGCGTTCGCCGCGCAGCAGTCGACGACGATCCGTTCCGGCATCGCGCGCAGCCAAGTCAGTTGCCGCTTGCAGAGCTGCCGAGTCGCGAAGATGCCCTTGTCGCGCATCGTCCGGTAATCAGTGACGCCGTCGAGATACTCCCATGCCTGCCGGTAGCCGACGCAGCGCATCGACGGCAGGCCGAGATGCAGGTCGTCGCGCCGGCGCAGGCGCTCGACTTCGTCGACGAAACCTGCTTCCAGCATCGCGTCGAAGCGCGCGGCGATGCGTGCATGCAGCACCGCGCGGTCCGACGGTTCGAGCGCGACGGGCACGAACCGCAGCCCCGTGGCCGCGTCGTCTTCGCGCGGCGGCGCGGCGAGAAGCGCTGACATCGGCTGCCCCGTCAGCCGATATACCTCGAGCGCGCGCTGGATCCGCTGCGAATCGTTCGGCGCGAGCCGCGCGGCCGTAGCCGGATCGACGCGCGCGAGGCGCGCGTGCAGCGCGGGCCAGCCATCGCGCTCGGCCTCGGCGTCGAGGGTCGCGCGCACGTCGGGATCGGCCGCCGGCAGGTCGTTCAAGCCCTGCGTCAGCGCCTTGTAGTACAGCATCGTGCCGCCCGCGAGGAGCGGCGTGCGGCCGCGCGCGGCGATCTCGGCGATGACGCGCAGCGCGTCGGCGCGGAATTCGGCGGCCGAGTACGCGTCGGCCGGGTCGACGATGTCGATCAGATGGTGCGGCACGGCCGCGCGCTCGTCGCGCGTCGGCTTCGCGGTGCCGATGTCCATTCCGCGATAAACGAGCGCCGAATCGACGCTGACGATCTCGATCGGCCGGCACGCGGCGAGCGCGAGCGCGGCGGCCGTCTTACCGGACGCGGTCGGGCCGAGCAGGCACGCGACCATCTGCACGGATGCCGCGGTGCGTTCGTTCATTGGCCGCGCATGAAAAGCCGGTCGAGGTCGCCGAGCGTCAATTGGTACCAGGTCGGCCGGCCGTGATTGCATTGGTCCGCGCGTTCCGTCGCTTCCATCTGGCGCAGCAGCGCGTTCATCTCGTCGAGCGTCAGGCGCCGGTTCGCGCGCACCGCGTGATGGCACGCGAGCGTGCCGAGCAACTCGTGCTGGCGCTCGGTCAACACCCGCGAGCCGCCGAACGCGTGCAGGTCCGCGAGCACCGCGCGCGCGAGCGCCTGCAGATCGGCGTCCTTCAGGAGCGCGGGCACCGCGCGGATCGCGAGCGTCGTCGGCGACAGCACCGCGAGGTCGAAGCCGAGCGCGTCGAGCGTCTCGCGCTCCTCCGCCGCCGTGCCGACCTCGACGGGCGTCGCCGTCATCGACACAGGAATCAGCAGCGTCTGCACGGCGACCGTGCGGTCGGCGAGCGCGCGCTTGAACTGCTCGTACAGGATTCGCTCGTGCGCCGCGTGCATGTCGACGATCACGAGGCCGCGCGCGTTCTGCGCGAGCACGTAGATGCCGTGGATCTGGCCGACCGCGAAGCCGAGCGGCTGCTCGTCGTGCATCATGGGGTCGGATGCATGCGTTGCCGGGAATGCGGGCGTCGCGGCGCCGCCCGGCATGGTCGCGAAGAGCGGTGCGTCCGGCGCGTCGTGCGCTTCGGGCGCGGCGCCCGTCGTGCCCTGCGGCGTGCCAGCGCCCGTGTCTTTGCGGCCGAAGAGCGCGTCGTACAGCGCGAGCGGCTGCGCGACGGGCAGCGTGCCCTGCGTCATCCGCGACTGCCGCAGCCACGTGTTGCCGGGTGTCGGCTGGCCGGCGCTTGCCGTGGGGCCCGAGCGGACGAGCGACGCGCTCGGCGCGGCGGACGATTCGGGCGACGCCGGCCCGGCCGGCGCGAGATGCGCGGCGTGGCCGCCCGCCGTCGTCTCCGGCGACGCGCCCGCATGCCGTGCGAGCGCGCGCTGCACCGCGTGGAACACGAACTGGTGGATCGAGCGCGAATCGCGGAAGCGCACTTCGATCTTCGACGGATGGACGTTCACGTCGACGGCTTCGGGCGGCAGATCGAGGAACAGCACGTACGACGGATAGCGGTCGCCGTGCAGCACGTCTTCGTATGCGGCGCGTACCGCGTGCGCGAGCAGCTTGTCGCGCACGAAGCGGCCGTTGACAAAGAAGTATTGCTGGTCCGCGCGGCCGCGGCTCGCGGTCGGTAGCCCCGCGCATCCATAGACGGCGAGCGGCCCGGCGCTTTCGTCGAGCGGCAGGTGGGCGGTCGCGAAGCCCTCGCCGAGGATCTTCGCGACGCGCGCGGCAGGCTCGCTTGCGTTCCAGTGCTCGACCGCGCGGCCGTTGTGCAGCACCGAGATTGCGACGTCCGGCCGCGCGAGCGCCGCCCGGCGGATCATCTCCAGGCAGTGGCCGAACTCGGTCTGCTCGCTCTTCAGGAACTTGCGGCGCGCGGGCGTGCTGAAGTACAGCTCGCGCACTTCGATCGTCGTGCCGCGCGTGCCGGCGGCGGGCGCGAGCACGCCCGTCTGCGCGTCGATGCGCATCGCGTGCGCGGCGTCCTCGGTGCGGCTCGTGATGAACATCTCGGCGACCGACGCGATCGACGCGAGCGCTTCGCCGCGGAACCCGAGCGTCGCGACCGCCTCGAGCTCGGCGAGCGAGCGGATCTTGCTCGTCGCGTGGCGCATCAGCGCGAGCGGCAGCTCGTCCGCGGGCATCCCGCAGCCGTCGTCGGTGATCGAGATGCGCTTGACGCCGCCTTCGTCGAGCACGATGCGCAGCGTGCTCGCGCCGGCGTCGAGCGCGTTCTCGACGAGCTCCTTGATGACGGACGCGGGCCGCTCGACCACTTCGCCCGCCGCGATCTGGCTAATGAGCTGGTCGGGCAGCGGCTGGATCGCGCGCGGGCGTCGCGGCGCGGATGCGGACTCGTCGGGCGTCGCGCCCGCGGCGGATTCGGTGAATTCGGACATGGCGGAATTATAGCGAGGCCGCGCGGCGCGTCGCCCGACGCGCTCGGTGCGCGACGCCGCTCGTCGACCAAATTTCACGGTTGCTCAAGGTACTTTCGGTATCATGACAGCGTTGCTTTTTTTCGCTTCCGGCCCCGGAAGGCCGGCGCGCGCTCACTTTGTCACGGACACAAGGAAACGCATTTGGAAACGCTGCTTCATTTCGTCAGTCTCGTCGTGCACATCGATGCATTTCTCGGCGATTTCATCCGGCAGTATGGCGCCTGGGTCTATCTGGTGCTGTTCCTGATCGTTTTCTGCGAAACCGGGCTCGTGATCTTCCCGTTCCTGCCGGGCGATTCGCTGCTCTTCATCGCGGGCGCGTTCGCGGCGACGGGCGAGATGACGCTCGCTGGCCTCATCGTGCTGCTGCTCGTCGCGGCGGTGGGCGGCAATACGGTCAACTATCTGATCGGCCGCGCGATCGGTCCGAAGGTCTTCAACACGCACATTCCGGGGCTCGAACGCTTCCTCGACCGCGCGGCGCTGCAGAAAACCCACAATTTCTACGAGCGGCACGGCGGCAAGACGCTCGTGCTCGCGCGCTTCATCCCGGTCGTGCGCACGTTCGCGCCGTTCGTCGCGGGCGCGTCGACGATGCGCTTCGCGCGCTTCCAGCTGTTCAACATGATCGGCGCGCTGATCTGGGTACTGCTCCTCGTGTTCCTCGGTTACTTCTTCGGCAACATTCCGTTCATTCGCCATTACCTGAACGTGATCGTGCTCGTGGGGATCGGCGCGGCGGTGATTCCCGTCGCGATCGGCGCGTTGTGGAAGCTGTTGCGCACCAAGTCGCGGGCGGACACCGAGAAGAGCGGCGGCCGCTGAGCGCGCGCATCGGTCAAGGTCCACGAAGGGAAGCGGCGCGGCGACCGGCCGCGCCGTTTTTTTATCCGGCGCCCGCTAGCGCCGCGCCAGCACTTGGCGCAAATCGTCGACGCGCCACATCGCCATCGTCTTCATCTGGTCCCATTGTCCTTCGTTGATCACGTGCACGGGCGGCGGGAACGCGAACGGCGGCAGCAGGAAGTTGAGCGGTCGATAGAGGTAATTGACGCCGTCCGTCGCGTCTTCGAGATCGACGTTGGCATGGCCGTTGTCGACGTAGCGCTGGAAACAGTTGTCGTGCGTGAGGAACACGTAGCGCGCGCGGCTCGCGGCGAAATTCGCGACAAGCCGCCAGATCAGCTCGAACGAGAAGTGAATGGCGCAGTCACGGCAGAAGATTGCATCGACCTCGGGAAGCGGATCGTCGATCGCATCGATCTGGATGAATTCTCGTGCCGCGTTGCCATAGCGCCGCTGGTTCGCGTCGATGAGGTCCGGCACGATGTCGCCGCCGATATAGCGGATGCCAGCCAGATCGACATGCCGCATCCAGTGGAAATCGCCGCACGGCACGTCGAGGATCGACTGCACGCGATAGTGGCGCAGCACGGCCGGCAGCTCCGCCGCGAGCGACGCCGTTGCCCGCACTTCGGAGCCCTGACCGGAGCGGCTTTCCTCGCTGTTCCAGAGATTGTCCCGGTAGACCGATTCGAAAAAGGCACGGCGGTTCGACATGGCTGGGTTCAGGAGGGGCATCGTCGAGCGATTCTGACACATCCCTGCGAAAACGCCCACTCGGGCCGAGCGGGCGTCGTCTCGACAGCGTGAGCGCCGCCGCGCGGCGGCCTGCGCATTACGACGCCGTGCGATGCGCGACCGGCGTTTCCGGCGTCGGATAGCCGGCTTCGCGGAACGTGTCGAGAATCGCGCGGTTGGTGTCGCAATACACCTGCCAGTAGTTCGTGGGCTGCGTCGACGGACGCACGAAGAGGAGCGGGCCTTCCGGCGTAAACGACAGCACGCCGACGTCGGGCGTCGGCTCCTTGACGACGTTCGGGATCTTCGCGATCGCGGCCTTCAAGCGCTCGATCGCATCGACCGCGTCGACGCCGTTCGCGATCTTCGCCGTCAGATCGACGCGGCGCGTCGGCGTCGCGCTGTAGTTCGCGATGTTGTCGGAGAAGATCTTGTTGTTGCCGACGAGCGTGACGACGTTGTCGGCCGTGACGATCGTCGTGCCGAAGAGGCCGAGCTCCTTGACCGTGCCCGTCACGCCGCCCGCCGAAATCACGTCGCCGACCTTGAACGGGCGCAGCACCTGCATGAACACGCCGGCCGCGAAGTGCGCGAGCAGGCCGCCCCACGCGGTGCCGACCGCGAGGCCGAGGCCCGCGAGCAAAGCGGCGAACGAAGTCGTCTGCACGCCGAACACCTGCAGGATCGCGAGGATGAGGAGCACCGTGAGCAACACGCTCGTGACCGACGTCAGATAGTGCGACAGCGTCGCGTCGACTTTCCCGCTTCTGCGGATGATCCTGCCCATCACGTTCGTGAGGATCCGGATCGCCCAGCGTCCGATGATCCAGAGTGCGATCGAAGCGATGACCTGCAGGCCGAAGTCGATACCGCGAGTGACGACGAAAGTTTGCACGGAGGCGAGATCCACGATGAGGTCTCCAAATGAATTGAACGGAGGCGGCCGTGAAGCCACGCGAAAGGGGCCTTTTATAACCGACTCGCGGCGATGGAGCAACCTTCGCCGCGCGGGCGGCGCGCTACGTCGAGCGGCGGGGCGCGAACGGAACCTGCCGGATGTCGCCGCGGCGTGCAATGATCGCGGTGCTTTCCGGAATTTTCTCCCACGCGTCGTGCAGGTCGACGAGCGGCTCGGACAGCACGAGGAACGCGTCGTCGCCGATCGCCCGGATGCGCGGATCGTGCGGATAGAGCTGGTGCAGATGACGGAACGACGTGCTGTGAAAGAGCGAGCGCGACTCGCGTTCGCTCGAGTAGCGGAGCGCGACGACCTGCTCGCCGTCCGTCGCGCAGACCGTCATGTTGAGCGGCGCATCGACGCCGTGACGCGCGCCCGCGTCCTCGATCGCCCCGGCCATCCGTTCGAGCGCGGACAGCGGCTCGTGCTCGAGCCCGAACGTGAGCGCGAGATGAAACATCACTTCGGAGTCCGTCGATCCTTCGATCGACGGGAAGAGGGCGGGATCGATGCGCATCATCAGGTCACGCCGCAGCGTGTGATAGCGGCGGATCAGACCGTTATGAGCGAACAGCCAGCGTCCGCGGCGGAACGGATGGCAGTTGGTTTCCTGCACGGGCGTGTCGGTCGCCGAACGAATGTGCGCGATGAAGAGCGGCGAGCGGATCGCGCGCGCCGCTTCGCGCAGGTTGCGATCGTTCCATGCGGGGCTTACGCAACGGTAGATGAACGGAATCTCGTCGGGTTCTCCGTACCAGCCGATGCCGAAGCCGTCGCCGTTGGTCGTCGTCACGCCCATCCGCGAATGCAGGCTCTGGTCGATCAGCGAATGCTTCGCGCGAAACAGCACGGTTTCGAGTTGGATCGGATTGCCGGTGTAAGCGAGCCAGCGGCACATCGTAAGCACCTCCGTCTAACGTGCACGGCGGACCTGTCGTCGTGATCGGCGAGACCGGCCGTGCAGACTGCGATCTGCAAAGCCTAGCCGATTTTCGCCGGGCCTGCCGCGTGGCGGCTCGCGGTCTGCCGCTGCGCGCGAAACGAAACGAGCCGCATGTGCGTGCATGCGGCTCGTCGTCGGCGCAGGCGCCTCGCGGCGGCGCGCTCACGCTCGCGTGAAGCGCGACGCCGCGCGTCACGTCACGTCGCGGACGTGCGTCCGTACGTGTCCTCGAAGCGGACGATGTCGTCTTCGCCGAGATACGCGCCCGACTGGACCTCGATCAGCTCGAGCGGAATCTTGCCGGGGTTCTTCAGGCGGTGCGTCGCGCCGAGCGGTATGTAGGTCGACTGATTTTCGGTCAGGATGATTTCCTTGCCGTCGTTCGTGACGAGCGCGGTGCCCTTGACGACGATCCAGTGCTCCGCGCGATGGTGGTGCATCTGCAGGCTCAACTGCGCGCCCGGATTGACGACGATGCGCTTCACCTGGAAGCGGTCGCCCTCGTCGATGCCTTCGTACGAGCCCCACGGCCGGATCACGCGGCGATGCGTGACGGACTCGTGACGTCCGGACGCGTTCAGCCATTCGACGACCTTCTTCACGTCCTGCGCCTTGTCGCGATGCGCGACGAGCACGGCGTCCGCCGTTTCGACGATCACGATGTTGTCGATGCCGATCGCGGCGACCATCCGATGCTCGGCACGGATGTACGAATTCTCGACCGCGTCGGTGTACACGTCGCCGATCAGCGCGTTGCGCTGTGCGTCGGTGGCCGCGATGTCGGCGAGCGCGCTCCACGAGCCGATGTCGTTCCAGCCGAGATTCGCGGCGGCGACGACGGCCGCGCGCTCGGTCTTCTCCATCACCGCGTAGTCGATCGACACGTTCGGGCTTGCGCCGAACGCGCCCGCATCGAGGCGCAGGAAGTCGTGGTCGCGCGTCGCTGCGTCGAGCGCGAGCTCGGCCTGGCGTGCGATGTCCGGTGCGTGGCGGCGCAGTTCGTCGAGATATGTCGACGCCTTGAGCATGAACATCCCGCTGTTCCAGTAATAGCCGCCGTTCGCGACGAAGCGCGCGGCGCTCGGCGCATCCGGCTTCTCGACGAACGCGTCGACGCGGTAGACCTGCGCGTCGTCCGCGAGCGCGTCGCCTCGGCGAATGTAGCCGTAGCCCGTGTGCGCTTGCGTTGGTGTGACGCCGAATGTGACGAGATGCTCGTTGGATGCGACGGTCGCCGCCGTCTTTACGACGTCGGCGAACGCGGGCTCGTTGTCGATCGCGTGATCGGACGGCAGCACGAGCAGCAGCGCATCAGGCGATTCGCGCAGTGCGAGGAGAGCGGCGATCGCGATCGCGGGCGCGGTATTGCGACCCACCGGCTCGAGCACGATCGATGACGGCGTGATGCCTACCTGGCGCAGTTGCTCGGCGACGAGGAAGCGCTGCTCGTTGTTGGTGACGACGATCGGCGCGCCGACGCCATCGACGTCGCGCACGCGCAGCGCAGTCTGCTGGACGAGCGTATTGTCGCCCGTGAGCTTCAGATACTGTTTCGGATAGCCGCCGCGCGACATCGGCCAGAGGCGCGTACCGCTGCCGCCACAAAGGATCACCGGATAAATGTTCATGAATGACCTCGGTTTATAAAGCTGGGCTGATTCGTTGCGCTGGACCAGAGAATTTTCGATCTCGTCGATGAACCGATCCGTCGTTCCGTTTCGGCCGATTTTCAACTGCCCGGGCGATCTCGTCGAATCGCAATGCGCTGCACGATTCGCCATCTGGCGTGCGATAGTACATTACGCGTCCAACGGAAAGCCTTCAGAAACGGCCGCGCGCGATTGCCGCGCACCCGCTCGAGCCGCCGTGCGGCGGGGGCCGCGAGCCGCTCGACGACGGCCTCCGGCGTCGTGAACACGTGCAGTTGCCAATCCCAGTACAGTGGGTAGCGCAGCAGCGCGCCAGCCGTCAGCAAGGCGGCGGTTGCAATTGCCGCTGCCGTGTTGCGGCTTACCGGTTCGAGTACGATTGGTGGCGGGCTTATGTCAATCTGGCGCAGTTGATCGTTGTCGAGGAAACACTGCTCTTGGTGGGTGATAACAATGGGTGTGGAGATCTACGGAATGCAGTCTAGGCGAAGCGCGGTTTGTTGAGCCAAGGTGTTTTCGCGGATCTGTTTCGAGTACCGTTTGGGATAACCACTGCGCGACTTCGGCATAGAGTCGGGTACCAGCGCCGCCACGTCGGACGGCAGGGTAAATGTCCATATTCATCGCGCGCGATACAGGTTTTGCTTGAAAATTGATATCAACGGGCGTTCATACATTGCTTTTTTGCGCCTGTCGGTACTGGGCGACTGTCCAAAGCAAATGCCGGAATATGTTGCGGGTCCAGCGAAATGCCTTGCGAAGGGCGCGGCGACGGTCGCCGCGCACGCGTTCCAGTGGACGCGCCGCGAACGGGGCGAGCTTGTGCACCACCGACTCAGGCGTCACATAAAGTCTAGTCCTCCAATTCCAATAGATCGGGTAACGCAGCAGGGCGCCAGCGACCAGCATCTCAAGTGTAAGCGTGCGCCGTCGCCACGGTATCGGCTGGATTGCATCCGATGTGAGCCCCCATCCGGCGTAAAAAGGCAGGCCGTACGTGAAGACTTTTTTCCCGCGTAGGAGCGCATCGAAGCCAGCGAGGGAAGATAGCGTGTGCACTTCATCTGCGCGCTCGATGAGTGAGAGCACATCAGCGTCGGTGTCGACGATATCGGCCAGCCGGTGCGCGTCAATGAGGCCAATCCGGTTGCCGGAAAGCACGTCCGGGTGTGGCTTATATACGATGAATCCATCGGGGTTGCGTGCGCGTACTTCGCGAAGCAGGGCCTCGGCGGAACCAAACAGACTTGTGCCTAAGCGGATCGAAGCATCGTCGGCCACTTGGCCGGGCACGAACAGTAGTGTCTTGCTGGCCGGCGCGTGCCAAGCCGGTTTCCGTCGACCGAGATTATATTTCGTGACGCCTGAGCGCACGATCAACTCCCGGAGAGACTCTGCACGCGTAAGCTCAGCATCGCTGAACTGCGTTTCATTGAGGATGTCCGTCAGATCGCTAGACACTCGCGCATCGAAATAGAGACCGCGCCGGTCGATGACCTGACTCAGCGGTGCACTCATGTCCGAGCCCAGGCCCAGTGAATGGAAAAAGCCATCTTCCATTCGAATGATGCGAGTACCTGGCGTAATGCCTTCGACGTGTTTATCGCCCCACAATGCAATACACTCGTTCGGTTTCACTGCGTCGGGAGAACGCAGCCAACGCAGTGTGCCCCCACCGGCGGCGAGGAATGGCGTCGCAAACGGACGCTTCCAGAGCTGAAAGCGCACACCGGCGATATTCGTGCAATCACCGAAGCGCTCGCGTACTGCGTACTGCAACTCGATACTATTAAGCACTTGATCGAGGCTGCCCGGTTCGTCGCTGTCCGGGGCCACATAGCGCGCCAGTCGCAGGTAGACTGCGTCGAACAGTGCGGCGACAGTCGGACGCGCGCGGCGCTCGGGCACGGCAATATCATCGTGTGTCAAGCCCCAGCCCGCGTAAAAAGGCGTGCCGAAAACTCGTACTGGCATGCCGGCAACCAGAGCCTCCATACCTTCCGGAGCGTCAACCGTGTAGACATAGTCAATTTGGCTCAAGATGGAAAAGAAGTGGTATCCCCGCCCGATCTTGCGTGCGACTTCGGGCAACACCGGCGACAGCTGCCACGGCCCGAAAGCGTCGCCCGAAGATGGCCACAGCCACAGTTCCGCGTCAGGATGTTCGGCCTTCGCCGTGGCGAGCATCCGCTGGAATGGTGCGCCCGCCCCTAAACCGGCACATTTTCGCTGATCGATGAGCAGAATCTTGTGTAGGCCTGGCATGGCAGACAATTCCGCAGGGCATCCGCACTTTATTGCGCGGTTGCGCCCCGCCCCGGCGAGGACGAGGCGTTTCATGAGCCGCACCACATCGGGCGACTCACCCAATTCCCTGTCACTTGCAAAGAGTCGGCTTAGCGCGTCGCACATCGTTGTTTGAGAATTTCCGCGATATGGCAGTGCGAACCACGACAGCATTGGCACACCGGATGCTCCTGTTGACCAGACCGGTCCCGGCATCATGGCCATCACGTCATCGCGAACGATGCGCGCAAGCGTGAGCAGGAGCCGGCCGAGAAGGTGGTCCGCCCGGATTGCACGGGCTCGAACGCAGGCAGGAATTTTCATGCGACCGGCAACGCGTGTGGTGACGACACGGTTATAGCGCGCTGAGCTCCTCAAATGAAATGGGCGCCGTACCCACCTTGCCGACAACGATACTTGCGGCGCGATTGGCCAGTTGCGCCGCATCCTCCAAACCGTAGCCCACTCCCAATGCGACAGCCATTGTCGCGATCACGGTGTCGCCGGCGCCCGACACGTCGTAGACTTCGCGGGCTTGTGCCGGGATGCGAATGTGCCGGTCACCAAGGAACAGACTCATGCCTTCTTCCGATCGCGTGACGAGGAGGGCTTTAAGACCGAGCCGATTCCGCAGAGCAAATGCCTTGTCTTCGAAGTCGGTCTCCGACGATGGCGTACCGACGACCGTTGCGAATTCCTCACGGTTCGGCGTGAGTAGCGTTGCTCCCTCGTATGGCGAGTAATCCGTCCCTTTCGGATCGACAAGCACGGTTTTCCCTTGCTTCAGAGCCATCTGCATCATCGTGCGCAAGTGCGCAAGTCCGCCTTTCCCATAATCGGAGAATACGATGACACTGTACCCGTCCAACGCTGCTTCAAACGACGATACGAGCGGCAACAACAATTCATGATCCGGTCGTTCTTCGAAGTCGGCGCGTACGACTTGTTGCCCCCGTGCGAGCAGACGAAGCTTGATCGTCGTTTGAAACCTTGAATCGCGATGAAAGCCGCATCTGATGTTCGCTTTATGAAGCAACTCCACGAGGTCGTCTCCTGCCGCGTCCGCGCCGACCACCGACATGATCATGGTTTTTGCGCCGAGGTTGGCGACGTTGACCGCGACGTTGGCCGCACCGCCGGGCGTCGTACGAATGTCGCGCACGAGTACGACCGGCACCGGTGCTTCAGGTGAAATGCGCTGTGTGTCGCCGAACCAGTATCGATCGAGCATGACGTCTCCGGCAACCAGAACCTTTGCTGATGAGAAGTTCGCGATCATGAGGCCAACTCCAAAATAAGGTGTTCCGCAATTTCAAAATGTTGTTTCCACGTCGGTGTACGGAATCTCGCCAATCGGGCGATTTGCGCTTTGCGTTCTTTGGAGTCGTGGCACGTGTAGGCGTCAATGCGGTCCATCCACGCCGGACCGTCGAGTGGGTCCAGATAGTCGGGAATCTCTCCCGCAATTTCTCGAAATACGTCGAGATCGCTGGCAATCACCGGCACATTAGCTGATAGGGCCTCGATAAGCGGCATGCCGTACCCCTCGACCAACGACGGGAACACCAGCGCTTGCGCGTGATGCAAATATGTGGCCAAGCTCGCGTCATTGCAATGGGCGAGCTCGACGACCTTGGAGTTCAGGTTCTCGCAACGGTCGAGCATGTCGATGGCGTTTTCGCATTCCCATCCGCGCCGGCCGATGATAACGAGCACCGGCGCGCGTGCTTCCAATCGTTCGACCAACCGCCTCCAGACGTGGAGGAGGAACCAATGGTTCTTTCGTGCCTCTATTGTGCCTAACACGACGAAATATGGCTCTGCCATCGGACGAACTGGACTCGGCTTTGGCAGGCGCGCAGGCGCCAGCGGCGCAACGGCGCAGCGCGGAATCGGCTTTCGATTTTTAGCTGCGTATTCTTTCAGCTCTCGGTGCGTTGCGTACGAGTTCATAATGATCCCGACTTCCGGCGAGAGCATCGTATCGAGTCGTCGCCGATGCACGACTGCTTCGCCAGGGCGACAGTATTCGGGATGCGTGACGGGTATCAGGTCGTGAAGAAACAGAACCAGCCGCCAATTGCGGCGTTTTGCCTGTTCGACATAGGCGGGCCGATCGAGCCCGCTATGGCCGGTATTGATCAATATTGATGCAGGGCTCCCGCGATCCCAATTGCATACGTACGCGCTGCCCAGACAGCGACGAACCATACTGGTGAAACCGCTGTCAGGACAATGCAGTGAGTCGTACAGACGCTGAGATTGCGGCGCGCTCAAGACGACCCAGCGCCCCGCGAACCTCACCACGGCGTGTGCGCGCGCGCGAAAGTGCTCGACGTATTCCAGGCTCACCCGGTCGACGCCAGTAGGCAGCATTTTTTGAAGGCGGCGATCCACCAGCCTCGTCACATCAATCAATACGTTGCTCACGTGAATGCGTCTCCACTGCTACCGTGCTGTATTAACCAGGCTGCTTACCGTGAAGATCGACGACGTCAATATGTTGAGGAATTTTTGCAGCTCGGCAGCGGGTGCGTTGGCCACATAGAGCACATCCTTGTCGTTGATCGGAAAGTCCTGGGCAACCAGGAAACTGCGAGGATCCTTTAAGTCGAGTCGGTAGATGACAGGTATCTTGCCTTCCGTCGTATGCGGCCAGGACTTCGCTTGTTCGCCGAGGGCACTTGGATCTTCGAAGCGAAATACGAAGAGTCCTTGCGCATCGGCCCGCTGATCATCCGGTCCGCCAATTCGTCCAAGCGCTTGCATCAGGCTGATTCCCTTGGCTTCATAATCAACCTCTTCGTGCTTAACGGTCGCTCCCAGTGCGATGAAGCTCGACGATTGGTATAGGGCTGTTATGACGTCGCCCGGTCGAAGCACGATGTTTTGTGTCGGATTCCGGATGATCGAGTCGAGCGGCATTGAAAGGTGCCGGTTATTTCGCGTTAGTTGAATCGTTACTTTTCCTACTGGCTGCTTTACACCGCCAGCCGCTGCCAGAGCGTCTAACAGTCGTTCTCCTTTCGCGGTCAGTGGCATGCGTGTGCTTTGATTGACCTCCCCAACAACGGTAACGTTTGAGCTGGCATTTTTTGTAACCCTGACTAGGACCTGCGGCTGATGAGCCTTGCCGATCAAGCGTTGGGTGATTGCCTGCTCAATTTCGTATGGAGTTTTGCTGGCGGCTTTCACCGGACCGGCAAAAGGCACGCTAATAGTACCCTCGGCGTTGACCATCTGTTCCGGAAAAGTCGTGGCTCTGCTTGTCCCCATTTCGCCACCGAGTTCAACCGACAACTGGCCGAACAGCGTTGCAGGCGGCGCTTCCCAAATGGATACTTGGAGTACGTCGCCGGGGCCGACGATGTACTCGGGTGTCGCTTGGCTGGGGAAAGCCAGAGCGAAGGTCGTGTACTTTTGTTCGTTCAATAAACGTAGCGTGACACCTTCACTGATGTCGATGACCGGTATCGGGAGTGCCGCTCGCTGTTCAGTGATGTCCTTCCTGCTTGGTCCGGAAGTGGGGAGCCACGCGGGAGTGGTGCTGCAGGCTGCTATCACCCAGGGCAGCACGCAGATACCCGCCAAGTGGGCAAGTAACCGCGTGGGTGCCGCGCGACGATCCGTTCGTTTCATCCTCGGATGTCGAGAGGGGATACTTTCAGCATGATGAATCGCATCGCTGTTGTCTGCATTCTTCTTATGAACTTCGAATATACACATATTAAAATCGCCACGCCTGCAGACCTGGATAGTCATTCCACATTAATTTTTCCTTGGCGCCAAGTTTTTCGGCCAAAATATCAAATGCATCACGACTATAAAGGGAGATGTGTCCATTGGCGGGGCCGAGATACCACCAGTCTCGCTTGCAAGTATGTGGGTCATACTGTGCAGTTTGAAAGGAAAAAACTCCTCCCGGTCGTAAATATTTAATGGCGCTGCCGATGATATCGACTGGCCGTGGTAAGTGTTCTATAACCTCGCAACTAACAACAACATCAAATTCTCCTTCGGGTGGTTGAGGGAGAAACCATTCCAATCCGTATTTTGGCTTTATGATGTCAGTGCCCCATGCGTTCATTTGTAGCTGATTTCGAGCTGATTCGATAAATGTCCCCATTCCGCAACCAAAATCCAGAATTTTTATCTTCCAAGGATCCATGTTTAGAATCTTGTTGGCCATTAGTATCAATCTGAGTGTTTGGTTTACTCTTCCCCCCGTTACTATCTTCACACCCCGATAATTGGGGTTTTGGCCAGCCAGGCCCGGCATGATTCCCGCCCCCAGTCGCAGTCATGATCCGGGGGGGGTTGTCACCGGGCCTGGTGGGTGGCTGGTGATCGCTGATAGGGGTTTGGCCGGGATATCCCGACGCCGTCCGTAACGTGGATGCCGAGACTTGCCACCGTTGTTGCAAACCAACCCGTTCACTCTGC
>NZ_LOVS01000136.1:0-26477 GCF_001523835.1 Burkholderia sp. ABCPW 14
TCGTCCATTGCCAGATAGCGGATCGTCGACCAGTCCGGCTCGGCCACACGCGCTCGCAAGCGCATCTTGTCGATCGATTTGACCGTGTGCCATCCCAGATCGTAGAAGGCTGCGACTGCCTGCACGCTGGCCGCTTGCAGCAGCTTCTCGCAGGCCTTGGCGAACCGCTCCGTCACCCGCTGGTAGCGGCCCAGCCACGCCAGCTTCTCCAGTCGCGGGCCGCCGCAGTGTTCGCACCAGACCCGACGGCGGCGGACATGCAGCACGACTCGGTACTCGAACAGCGGCAGATCGCGCACTCGCCGAACCGTCGTCTCGTGGATTTGCTGGCAGCGCGCTCCGCACTGTTCGCAGTGCATGACCTTGCTGACCGGCTTCAGATACAGCGACAGCGTACCGCCGCCTCCTTCCGGCCATTCCACCCGCTCCAACCGATAGCCGGTCCAGCCGCCCAGTGCCTGAAGTGCCTTGCGATCGTGCAATTCTTCCTCCTGACCTCTATAGAATCAGGCGTCAGGTTACGCAATCGCCATCAAACCCTCCACGGTTTACTGCGATGAACCTTTTTTTTACGTCCGCTTTACAGCGCCCGAGGAATCGCGCGGCAAGGGTAGGCGCGCCGCCTTCGCCCGGCTATCATGACGCCCCGTCGCGGGGGGGAGCGTCACGACCTCGTGCTACACTCGGCGCGCCGCCGCAAGTGGTGTGCTGACAACACCAGTGGGCGGCATTTTTGCGTGCCCAGTTAGAATAGCGCTCGATTTTCCGACCCCAGCACGGATTTATACCGCTTTTATGACCGACACGAATCACTCGTCCACGCGCCAGCATTCGCTGCAATCGCTCGCGATCGCCGCAATCGGCGTGGTTTTCGGCGACATCGGCACGAGCCCGCTGTACTCGCTCAAGGAAGCGTTCAGTCCGGCCCATGGCATTCCTCTCACGCAAAGCTCGATTCTCGGTGTGATCTCGCTGCTGTTCTGGGCGATCATTCTCGTCGTCGGCATCAAGTACGTGCTGTTCGTGATGCGCGCGGACAACAACGGCGAAGGCGGCGTGCTCGCGCTGATGGCGTTGTCGCTGCGGCCGCTGAATCCGAAGTCCCGCGTCACCGGGCTCATGATGGCGCTCGGCATCTTCGGCGCGTGCATGTTCTACGGCGATGCGGTGATCACGCCGGCGATCTCGGTGATGTCCGCGGTCGAGGGTCTCGAGGTCGCGGCGCCGCAGCTAACGCATCTCGTGCTGCCGATCACGATCGTGATCCTGATCGCGCTGTTCTGGATCCAGCGGCACGGCACGGCGATGGTCGGCAAGCTGTTCGGCCCGATCATGGTGCTCTGGTTCGTCACGATCGCGGTGCTCGGCGTCTATCACATCGCGCGCGCGCCGATGGTCATCGCGGCGATCAACCCGTACTACGCGTTCTCGTTCATGTCCGAGCACGTGCTGCTCGCATACGTAGTGCTCGGCTCCGTCGTGCTCGTGCTGACGGGCGCGGAGGCGCTCTACGCGGACATGGGCCACTTCGGCGCGAAGCCGATCCGGCTCGCCGCGTACGTGCTCGTGATGCCGTCGCTCGTGATCAACTACTTCGGTCAGGGCGCGCTGCTGCTCCTCGATCCGAAGGCGATCGAGAATCCGTTCTTCCTGCTCGCGCCGCAATGGGCGGCGCTGCCGCTCGTCGTGCTGTCGACGGTCGCGACCGTGATTGCGTCGCAGGCGGTGATCTCGGGGGCGTATTCGCTGACGAGCCAGGCGATCCAGCTCGGCTACGTGCCGCGGATGAAGATCCTGCACACGTCCGATCTCGCGATCGGACAGATCTACGTGCCGGTCGTCAACTGGCTGCTGTTGTTCGTGATCCTCTGCATCGTGATCGGCTTCAAGAGCTCCGACAACCTCGCGGCCGCGTACGGCATCGCGGTGACGGCGACGATGGTGATCACGACGATCCTCGCCGCCGTCGTGATGGTGAAGGTCTGGAACTGGAACAAGCTGCTCGTCTCGCTCATCATCGGCGTGTTCCTCGTCGTCGATCTCGGCTTCTTCGGCGCAAACCTGTTGAAGGTCGAACAGGGCGGCTGGCTGCCGCTCGGCATCGGCGCGATGCTGTTCTTCCTGCTGATGACGTGGTACAAGGGGCGTCACATCGTCAAGGAACGCACCGCGGCCGACGGCATTCCCCTTGCGCCGTTCCTGCAGGGGCTGCTCGCGCATCCGCCGCATCGCGTGTCGGGCACCGCGATCTATCTGACCGGCAACGACAAGCTGGTGCCGGTGAGCCTGCTGCACAATCTGAAGCACAACAAGGTACTGCACGAGCGCACGCTGTTCCTCACGTTCGTCACGCGCGACATTCCGTACGTGAAGGATGACGAACGAGTCACGATCCAAGACGCGGGCGAGGGGCTCTACATCGTCAAGGCGGAGTACGGCTTCAACGAGACGCCGGACGTGAAGGCAGTGCTCGAGGAAGTCGCGCGGCAGCGCGGCATCACGTTCGAGCTGATGGATACGTCGTTCTTCCTCGCGCGCGAGACGGTCGTGCCGACTCATCTGCCCGGCATGTCGATCTGGCGCGAGCGCGTGTTCGCGTGGATGCACCAGAACGCCGCGAAGCCGACCGACTTCTTCTCGATTCCTGCCAACCGCGTCGTCGAGCTCGGCACGAAGATCGAGATCTGAGCAACGCGTGCCGCGCCGTTCGTCGTCGAGCGGCGAGGCTCGACGCGTGAGCGGCGTCGAGCTGCCTGCCGGCATTGACCGGTGCCGCAACCACAAAAAAGCCCGCATCGATGCGGGCTTTTTCGTTGCGGGCGACGCGTGCTCAGCGCTGCTGCTTGAGCTTTGCGAACGCGGCGGCCATCGCGCCCGCCGGCTCCGGCTCGCGCGAGCGCTGCGGACGATTGCCGCCGCGCATTCCGCTGCGTTCCGCGCTGCCGCGGCCGCCCGCTGCACTCGGCGCCGCATCGTCGTCCAGGCGCATCGTCAGCGAGATCCGCTGGCGCTTCACGTCGACGTCGAGCACCTTCACCTTGACGACCTGGCCCGCCTTCACGACTTCGTGAGGATCCTTGACGAATTTCGTCGACATCGCGGACACGTGGACGAGCCCGTCCTGGTGCACGCCGATGTCGACGAACGCGCCGAACGCGGCGACGTTCGTCACGACGCCTTCGAGCACCATGCCTGGCGCGAGGTCCGACACTTTCTCGACGCCTTCGCGGAAGGTCGCGGTCTTGAATTCGGGGCGCGGATCGCGGCCCGGCTTCTCGAGCTCGGAGAGAATGTCGCGCACCGTCGGCAGCCCGAAGCGTTCGTCGACGAATTCGGTGGGCGACAGGCCCGCGAGCGCGTCGCGGTTGCCGAGCACGTCGTCGATGCGCTTCTGGATCTTCGCGAGCATCCGCTCGACGACGGGATACGCTTCCGGGTGCACCGACGAGCGATCGAGCGGGTTTTCGCCGCCGTTGATGCGCAGAAAGCCCGCGGCCTGCTCGAAGGTCTTGTCGCCGAGGCGCGGCACCTTGCGCAGGTGCTCGCGCGACGGAAACGGGCCGTTCGCGTCGCGGTAGTCGACGATGTTGCGCGCGAGCGTCGTATTGAGGCCCGACACGCGCGCAAGAAGGGCGGCGGACGCGGTGTTCGCGTCGACGCCGACCGCATTCACGCAATCCTCGACGACCGCGTCGAGCGAGCGCGCGAGCTCGCGCTGGTTCACGTCATGCTGATACTGGCCGACGCCGATCGCTTTCGGTTCGATCTTCACGAGCTCGGCGAGCGGGTCCTGCAGCCGGCGTGCGATCGACACCGCGCCGCGCAGCGACACGTCGAGTTCCGGGAATTCCTTCGCCGCGAGTTCCGACGCCGAGTAGACGGACGCGCCCGCTTCGGACACGACGATCTTCTGCAGCCCGAGCGCCGGATGCTTCGCGATCAGCTCGCTCGCGAGCTTGTCGGTCTCGCGCGATGCGGTGCCGTTGCCGATGCTGACGAGCTCGGCCTGCGTCTGCGCGGCGATGCGCGCGAGTTTCGCGAGCGAGCCGTCCCAGTCGCGGCGCGGCTCGTGCGGGTAGATCGTGTCGGTCGCGAGCAGCTTGCCGGTGCGGTCGACGACCGCGACCTTCACGCCCGTGCGCAGGCCGGGGTCGAGACCGATCACGGCCTTCGGGCCCGCGGGCGCGGCGAGCAGCAGGTCCTTCAGATTGCGTGCGAACACGCGGATCGCCTCGTGCTCGGCCGTCTCGCGCAACTGCGTGAGCAGTTCGGTCTCGATGTGCGGCTGCACCTTCACGCGCCAGCACCAGCGGCACACGTCGGACAGCCACTTGTCGGCCGGCCGGTTCTGGTTCGCGATCCCGAAATGGCGCGCGATCATCGCCTCGCCCGGATGCGGCACTTGCGCATCGAGTTCTTCGCCGAGGCCGAGCTTGACCGTGAGCACGCCGGCGTTGCGGCCGCGGAACAGCGCGAGCGCGCGGTGCGACGGCACCGTCTTGATCGTTTCCGAGTAGTCGTAGTAGTCGCGGAATTTCTCGCCTTCCTCGCCTTCCTTGCCCTCGACGACCGCCGACGACACGACGCCGCGCTCGTACAAATAGTCGCGCAGCTTGCCGAGCAGCTCGGCCGTCTCGCCGAATTGCTCGGACAGGATGTCGCGCGCGCCGTCGAGCGCCGCCTTCACTTCGGGGACGCCCTTGTCGGCGTCCACGTACGCGGCGGCTTCCGTTTGCGGATCGAGGCGCGGATTCGCGAGGAGCGCCTGCGCGAGCGGCTCGAGCCCCGCTTCGCGCGCGATCTGCGCGCGCGTGCGGCGCTTCGGCTTGTAGGGCAGGTACAGATCCTCGAGCGTCTGCTTGCTGTCGGCCGCTTCGATCGCCGCGCGCAGCTCGTCGGTCAGCTTGCCTTGCTCGTCGATGCTCGCGACGATCGTCGCGCGTCGCTCCTCGAGTTCGCGCAGATACAGGAGGCGCTCTTCGAGCTGGCGCAGTTGCGTGTCGTCCAGGTTGCCCGTGACCTCCTTCCGGTAGCGGGCGATGAACGGAACGGTGGAGCCTTCGTCGAGGAGTTGCACCGCTGCGGCGACCTGCCTGGGCTGGACCGCCAGTTCGTCGGCGATGCGCTGTACGATCTTGAGTGCTACGGTTTCCATCATGTCGTGATGTGCGTCTGCTGCCTGCTGAAATCGCCCGGTCCGGCCGGCTGCGCCCTCGGGCCGGGATGGGCGGGTGAATGGAGCGGGGCATTTTGCCATAAATGCAAAAGGGCTAGCCGCGGGTGTTAGAATTTCATCCATGATCCGCAGCTTTCCTACGACGTTGCCTACCTCCCGATTTTTCGTTGTCGCGTTCGCCGCAGCGCTTGCGGCGACGCTGTCCTGTGCGCCCGTCGCCGGCGTCGCGCAGACGTCTGCCGCCGCCGCCGCGCCTGCCGCCGATGCGTCCGATGCGGGCGCGTTCGCCGCGCAAGCGAATTTCGATGCGCGTCAAAAAGTGCTCAAACAACGCACGGCGGAAAACGATTATCGTTATGCGGTGGCCCAGCACGACTGCTACAGCACGTTTTTTGTCAATCGCTGCCTGGACAAGGCGCGCGAGACGATGCGCGCCGAGCGCGCGAGCATCAGCCAGGAACAGCTCGCGCTCGACGATGAGCAGCGTGCGGTGCGAGCGCAGGAGCGCGAGCGGCAACTGGCGCTGAAGGACGCCGGGCGGCAGGCGCAAGCGCCGCAGCGCGCGGCCGACGAAAAGGCGAGCGCGGCCGTGTACGAAAGCAAGCAGCAGCAAAACGCGCTGAAGCGCGCGGAACGCGACGCTCAGGCGCCGCAGCGCGCAGCGGACCAGAAGGCCTACGACGCGAAGCAGGCCGAGTTCCAGCACAAGCTCGACGCAGCGCACGCGCAAGCGGCAAAGGACGCGCAGCAGCGCGCGGAGAACGCCGCGCGCTACGAGCAGAAGCAGCGTGACGCGGTGCAGCACAAGGCCGACGTCGAGGAGCGCCAGCGGCAGGCCGCCGAGAAGGCGCAACAGAAGCAGCAACAGCAGCAGTAACGGCCAACAGCAGGGCAGTAACGCGGTACGTTGGGTAGTGGTTTCGCAAGGCAATCTCGGGCATGCGGGCGGCTCGGCCGGCATGCTGGTTCAGTGAGGAGGCGAGTATGCAAACCCGTTTGGCGGAAACGCAACAGGAACTGTACAACCGACTGGCGTCGTTGCAGGAGCTGCACAGGCAGCTTGCCCGCGAGATCGAGCTAAAGGAGGGCCGTTCCGATATCGACGACCTGGCGCTGCACCGGCTGAAGAAGGAAAAGCTGCTGGCCAAAGACAAAATCATCATGCTGCAATCGCAGCTCGAACCGGATAAGCGCGCTTAGGCGCGGCCTGGCAAGCGCCGGCGCCGCGGCAAGCGCCGGATACTAGGAACCGCTTGCCTTGAATTCACCGCTTGATGCCAATCCCGACGCGCGGCGCGACGAGTCGTCCGCCGCGCGCTCACGCACGTCCGGCGCCGGGGCGGCGGCCGGAGCGTACACGCCGAGCGTGAAACGCATCAACGAGCTCGACGCCATTTTCAGCGACGGCGGCCTGCTCGCGCGCGCGCTCGACGGCTATCGTCCGCGTGCGTCGCAAATCGACATGGCGCGCGCCGTTGCCGCCGCAATGGAGGCGTCGGGCAAGCTGATGCCCGAACCCGAGATCTTCGAGACGCGCAAGCGTCCCGCGCGGCGCCTGCAGGACGGCGCGTCCACCGGCCGCGACGGCGCGCCCGCCGCGTCGTCCGACGACGAAGGGGCGGACAACGGCGACAACACGCTGATCGTCGAGGCCGGCACCGGCACCGGCAAGACCTACGCGTATCTCGTCCCGGCGATGCTCTGGGGCGGCAAGGTGATCGTGTCGACGGGCACGAAGCACCTGCAGGACCAACTGTTCCAGCGCGACATCCCGACGGTGCGCGACGCGCTCGCGGTGCCCGTGACAGTCGCGATGCTCAAGGGCCGCGCGAACTACCTGTGCCATTACTACCTGCAGCGCACGGCCGACAACGGTCGCCTGCCGTCGCGGCAGGACACCGCGTACCTGCAGGACATCATCCGCTTCGCGAAGCTCACGAAGAGCGGCGACAAGGCTGAACTCGCGAGCGTGCCGGAGACGTCGCCCGTGTGGTCGATGGTCACGTCGACCCGCGACAACTGCCTCGGCCAGGAATGCCCGCATTACAAGGACTGCTTCGTGATGCAGGCGCGCCGCGAGGCGCAGCAGGCGGACATCGTCGTCGTCAATCACCACCTGTTCTTCGCGGACATCATGTTGCGCGATACCGGGATGGCCGAGCTGCTGCCGAGTGCGAACACGATCGTCTTCGACGAAGCGCATCAGTTGCCCGAGACCGCGACGCTCTTTTTCGGCGAGACGCTGTCGACGACGCAGATGCTCGAACTCGCGCGCGATTCGGTCGTCGAGGGCCTCGCGCATGCGCGCGACGCGGTCGAATGGGTGAAGCTCGGCGGTGCGCTGGAGCGGGCCGCGCGCGATGTGCGGCTCGCGTTCGCCGACGATGGCATCGTGCGCATGTCGCTCGCGCAACTGGGCGACGGCCATCCGCTCTTCGGCGCACTCGATGCGGTCGAAGCGGCGCTCGATGCGCTGTCGACCGCGCTCGCCGGGCAGGCGGAGCGCGCCGAATCGATCGCGGCATGCCAGCGCCGCGCGCGCGAGCTGCAGGATCTGCTCGCGGGCTGGGTCGCGCCCGGCGCGAAAGCGGACGCAGCCGATGCGCAGGCAGCCGCGGAAGCGGGTGAGCGCGGCGATCCGAACGAAAAGGTGCGCTGGGTCGAAGTATTCGCGCATACGGTTCAGCTGCACGAGACGCCGCTGTCCGTCGCGCCGATCTTCGCGAAGCAGCGTGCGGGCGTGCCGCGCGCGTGGATCTTCACGTCGGCGACGCTGTCGGTGCGCGGCGACTTCACGCACTACGCGGCGCAGATGGGCCTCGATGCGCGCCGTTCGATGACGCTGCCGAGCCCGTTCGACTATCAAACCCAAGGACTCCTGTACGTGCCGCGGAACTTGCCGCAGCCGTCGTCGCCCGTGTTCACCGACGCGGTGTTCGACGCCGCGCTGCCGGCGATCGAGGCGTCGGGCGGCGGTGTGTTCGTGCTGTGCACGACGCTGCGCGCGGTCGACCGGATCGCGGCGAAGCTGCGCGACACGATCGAAGCGCGCGGCTGGGACACGCCGCTCCTCGTGCAGGGCGATGCGAGCCGCACCGAACTGCTCGATCGGTTCCGTGCGTACGGCAACGCGATTCTCGTCGGCAGCCAGAGCTTCTGGGAGGGCGTCGACGTGCGAGGCGACGCGCTGTCGCTCGTCGTGATCGACAAGCTGCCGTTCGCGCCGCCCGACGATCCGGTGCTCGCCGCACGGCTCGATGCGCTGACGAAAAAGGGATTGAGCCCGTTCGCCGTTCATCAGCTGCCGCAGGCCGTCATCACGCTGAAGCAGGGCGCGGGCCGGCTGATTCGCGCGGAGACGGATCGCGGCGTGCTGATGATCTGCGACACGCGCCTCGTCGACAAGCCGTACGGCCGGCGCATCTGGCAGAGCCTGCCGCCCTTCAAGCGCACGCGCGAGATCGACGTCGTGCGCGACTTCTTCGCCGAGCGGCGCGAGGCCGAGCAGGCATAGGCAAGGGCGTCCAGGCAAGTCGTCGACGGCGGCAGCGGCGGCGCGTGGCATGCGACGCGGTCGACGCAGTCATCGCGACACAGATCGAAGGCGCGCAAAAAGAAAAACCCGGCTCGACAGGCCGGGTTTTTCTTTACCGCGTCGACCGCGCGACGCTCAGAATTGCCACCACGACTTCTTCGCGCCCGGCCGTGCACGGCCCGTGACGTACGGGCTGTCCGGGAACGTCGACGCGAGCACGCGTTTCGTGTCGTCGGCCAACTGGGGCTGATCAAGCTTCGCGTACGACAACATCATGATGTGCAGTGCGTCCTCGATCGCGGGCGCGTTCTTGTATTCCTTGATCGCGAGCTGCGCGCGGTTGATCGCCGCGACGTATGCGCCGCGCCGATAGTAGTAGTCGGCCGAATGCACTTCGTGCGATGCGAGCGCGTTGACGACGTAGCGCATCCGCGCGGCCGCGTCCGGCGCATACTTGCTCTTCGGATAGCGGTCGACGACGACCTTGAATGCGTCATACGATTCGCGCAGCGCCTGCGGATCGCGCTCGCTCATGTCCTGGCCTGAGAAGCGGCCGAAGAGACCGAGGTCGTCGTTGAAGTGGATCATCCCCTTCAGGTAGTACGCGTATGCGATATCCGGGTGATCCGGGTGGAGCTGGATGAAGCGGTCGATCGCCTGGTCGGCCGCGGCCGCTTCGTTGTCCTTCCAGTTGCAGTAGGCGACGTTGATCTGCGCCTGCTGCGCGAAATGGCCGAACGGATCGCGGCCCTGCAGCGCTTCGAAGTATTTCCCGCACTTGCCCCAGTCGCCGCCCGTCAATGCATCCTGAGCCTCTGAGTATAATTTGTTGTTCGACCAGGCCGCCGTCTCATCGGTCTTCTGCGGCAAGCCGTGGCAGCCCGCGACGAGCGCCGCTGCCGCAGCCAGCGCGGCCCAGGCTGCCGCAGGTTTCGCGACGCGTTTGGTCGAATGCATCATGGTGAATAGGGCTCGCATTGTCCTAGCTTCAAGTCTCAAGTGACCCAGTCTAAATGACCCGTTCAAGTACATTGAATGCCCGTACGGGCACGTCAAATCGCGACGATTATAGCCCAAGCGCCGGCCCCGCCGACGCTTCTCCCGGCGATTCGCTCGACGACGATCTGACGAGCGATGCGCTCGTCGCCCCCGTGAGCGCCGATCCCGGCGCCGATGCGCCGCGCGTGATCGAAGTGCCGCCCGCGCTTGCGGGCGAGCGCCTCGACAAGGCGCTCGCGCAGCTTTTCCCCGAGTTCTCGCGCAGCCGTCTGCAGCAATGGATCGAGTCGGAGCGCGTGCGCGTCGATGGCGCGTTCGCGAAGATCCGGCAGCCCGTGCCGCTCGGCGCGACGATCGAGCTGTTGCCGGACCTGCTGCCCGAGCAACTCGCGTTCGCGCCGGAGCCGGTGCCGCTTTCGGTCGTCTACGAGGACGACACGCTCGTCGTCATCGACAAGCCGGCCGGCCTCGTCGTCCACCCGGCCGCGGGCAATTGGAGCGGCACGCTGCTGAACGGTTTGCTGCACCGCTACGCCGACGCGGCCGGCTTGCCGCGCGCGGGCATCGTGCATCGGCTCGACAAGGAGACGTCGGGCCTGATGGTCGTCGCGCGCACGCTCGCCGCGCAGACCGATCTGATTCGCCAATTGCAGGCGCGCACGGTGAAGCGCCGCTATTTCGCGCTCGCATGGGGGCAGATGCCCGCCGAGGGCACGATCGATGCGCCGATCGGCCGCGACCCGCGCGAACGCACGAGGATGGCGGTCGTCACCGGCGCGGCGGGCAAGCCGGCGCGCACGCACTTCCGCACGGTCGATACGACGATGTGGGAACGCCAGCCGGTATCGGCGATCCATTGCGACCTCGAGACCGGGCGCACGCATCAGATCCGCGTACACTGCGCGCACGTCGGGCATCCGCTCCTCGGCGATCCGGTGTACGGCCGCGCGCGCGGCAAGCGCTCGGTCGCGCCGCTGCCGGGGGGCTTCGCGCGGCAGGCGCTGCACGCGTGGCGGCTCGGCCTCGTCCATCCCGCGACCGGCCGGACGATGCAATGGCGCGCGCCGCTGCAGGACGATCTCGCGGCACTCGTCGACGCGCTCGGCTTCGGCTCGGACGATGCGGAATTCGGCGACGACGACGCGGTCTATGACGACGGTTACGATGAAGGCATCCCGTATGCCGACGACGATGAGGATTGACTGCCGATGACGACGTTGCGACCCCTGACGCTGGCCGATTGCGTGCAACCCGACTGGCACGCGCCGCCGCGCGTGCGCGCGCTCGTCTCGACGCGCAACGGCGGCGTGAGCGAGCCCCCTTATGGCGGTTGGGGCGACGCGGGCGAGGTCGCGGGCGGGATGAACCTCGGCCGGCATACGGGTGACGACCTGGCGCACGTCGAGACGAACCGCGCGCGGCTGCTCGCGTTGACAGGCCAGCCGCGCGCGGCCTGGCTCGACCAGGTTCACGGCACGGACGTCGTGCGCGCGGAGGGCGTGCTCGCCGCGGGCGAGGGCGAGGCGGGCGGCGTCGTGCGCGCGGACGCGAGCGTGGCCGCGACGCCGGGCGCGGTTTGCGTCGTGATGGTCGCCGACTGTCTGCCGGTGCTGCTGTGCGACAGCGCGGGCCGTGCGGTCGGCGCTGCGCACGCGGGCTGGCGCGGCCTCGTCGCGGGGATCGTCGAGAAGACGGCCGAGCGCGTCGCGGCACTGGCGGGCGGCGGCGTCGACGGTCTCCATGCATATCTCGGCCCGGCGATCGGTCCGACTGCGTTCGAAGTCGGCGCCGAAGTGCGTTCGGCCTTTCTCGATGCCGCGCTGCTCGCCGATTATGCGGCGACCGAGCGCGCGTTCGCGCCGCGGGCGGACGCCCCCGGCAAGTATCTGGCGGATCTCCATGCGCTTGCGCGGCTGCGCCTCGCGCGCGCCGGCGTCACGCGCGTGAGCGGCGGCGCCGCATGCACGGTGACCGAGCGCGAGCGTTTCTATTCGTATCGGCGCGATCGCGTGACGGGCCGAATGGCCGCGATGATCTGGCTCGCCGAATGACGGCGCCCGCCGCGAGCGGCCTTTTATTGCAAATCACGGCGGAGTCGAAGCGATATTTTCGCCGCGCCGCCTGGCGCGATTTGCTGCGCTGCGCGGTGCGATTGCTGTCATCAAGATCGTCTAGACTCTCGCCGGCCCCAATGGCAGTGTTCCCGCCAAGCCTCGCGCAGCGCGTTTCGCAACAGTTATTCCGGATGCGAAGCATGTGTTGTCGGAGGTGACGGATCACATGGGGAAAACGATAATGATAAAACTACTGCACTGCGGCAAAATCTGAAGAAACGCTCCGGAACACGACGCCCGGCTGGACGGGGCGCGCAGTGGGTGGTCGACATCATGCGGCTCGAGCAGGATTTCCAGGGTCCCCGCAGGCAATACCGAGGAAACACCGAGGAACCACCGTTAAGGCAGGTATGACAGCATCGAAAAATTCGTCGACGTCCTCTCATACGGATACTCCCCAGGGTCGCGAGACAGCCGGATCGGCGACCCAGCCCATGCAACAGATGTTCGAGGCCTGGCTCAACGCGTGGCGCGGCTTCGCGGACCCGGCCCGGGCAGCAGCAGGCGGTGCGCCCGCGCAGCCGCCGTTCGCGGCGTTCCAGCCGCCTCAGCCGTTCCCGTTCGCGATGCCGAAGATGCCGCCGATGCCGGACTGGCCCGGCGCGGCCGCGTCGTTCCCGGGGCTCGCGCCCGTCGCGTCGGTGCCGCCCACGCAGTTGCAGAAGCTGCAGGCCGACTATTCGCGCGATTGTCTCGCACTGATCCAGCAGGCGACGGCCGCGACGCCGACCGTCCCTGATCTGAAGGACCGGCGCTTCAGCTCGGACGCGTGGAAGGCGTCGCCCGCGCATGCGTTCGCGGCCGCGTGGTATCTGCTGAACGCGCGCTATCTGCAGGAACTCGCCGACGCGCTCGAGACCGATCCGAAGACCCGCGAGCGGATCCGCTTCACGGTCCAGCAGTGGACGGCCGCGGCGTCGCCGAGCAACTTCCTCGCGCTCAATCCCGAGGCGCAGAAAAATCTCGTCGAGACGCAGGGCGAGAGCCTGCGGCTTGGAATGATGAACCTGCTCGCCGACATGCAGCGCGGCAAGATCTCGCAGACGGACGAGTCGCAGTTCGTCGTCGGCAAGAATCTCGCGGTGACGGAAGGCGCGGTCGTCTACGAGAACGACCTGATCCAGCTGATCCAGTACAAGCCGACGACGGCGACCGTCTTCGAGCGGCCGCTCCTCATCGTGCCGCCTTGCATCAACAAGTTCTACATCCTTGATCTGCAGCCGGAGAATTCGCTCGTCGCGCATGCGCTGTCGTGCGGCCATCAGGTCTATCTGGTGTCGTGGCGCAACGCCGACGCGTCGGTCGCGCACAAAACCTGGGACGACTACATGGGCGAGGGGCTCCTCGCTGCGATCGACGTCGTCCAGCAGGTGAGCGGGCGCGAGCAGATCAACACGCTCGGCTTCTGCGTCGGCGGCACGATGCTCGCGACGGCGCTCGCGGTGCTCGCCGCGCGCGGCGAACATCCGGCCGCATCGATGACGCTTCTCACCGCGATGCTCGACTTCTCCGATACGGGCATCCTCGACGTGTTCATCGACGAAGCGCACGTGCAAATGCGCGAACAGACGATCGGCGGCAAGAATGGCGCGACGCCGGGCCTGATGCGCGGCGTCGAGTTCGCGAATACGTTCTCGTTTCTGCGTCCGAACGATCTCGTCTGGAACTACGTCGTCGACAACTACCTGAAGGGCCGCACGCCGGCGCCGTTCGACCTGCTGTACTGGAACAGCGATTCGACGAGCCTGCCCGGCCCGATGTACGCGTGGTATCTGCGAAACACCTATCTCGAGAACAAGCTGCGCGAGCCAGACGGGCTCACCGTGTGCGGCGAGCCCGTCGATCTGTCGCGGATCGACTTGCCGACCTTCATCTACGGCTCGCGCGAGGATCACATCGTGCCGTGGCAGACCGCATACGAATCGACGTCGCTGCTGACGGGCCCGCTCAAGTTCGTGCTCGGTGCGTCGGGCCACATCGCGGGCGTCATCAACCCGCCCGCGAAGAAAAAGCGCAGCTACTGGACCTACGACGCGGGTGCGAAGGAGCTGCCGGAATCGGCGAACGACTGGCTCGACGCGGCGACCGAGCATCCGGGCAGTTGGTGGCCGGAGTGGATCGAGTGGCTTGACCAGTACGGCGGCCGCAAGGTGAAGCCGCGCGCGCAACTCGGCTCCGCGCGCTTCCCTGCGATCGAGCCCGCGCCCGGCCGGTATGTGATGCGACGCGATTGACGAACGGCGGAAGGCGGAGCACGCTTTCCTGCGCTACCGATTTTTAACAGGGCGGTTCGCGGCGCGCCGTGCCGCGTTCGCTCGGAGGAAAGTGAAATGACTGACGTAGTGATCGTATCGGCCGCGCGCACCGCGGTCGGCAAGTTCGGCGGCTCGCTTGCGAAGATCGCCGCGCCGGAGCTCGGCGCGACCGTGATCCGCGCGGTGCTCGAGCGAGCGGGCGTGAAGCCGGAGCAGATCAGCGAAGTGATCCTGGGCCAGGTGCTGGCGGCGGGCTCGGGCCAGAACCCGGCGCGCCAGGCGCTGATCGCGGCGGGGCTGCCGAGCGCGGTGCCCGGCATGACGATCAACAAGGTGTGCGGCTCGGGCCTGAAGGCCGTGATGCTTGCCGCGAACGCGATCGTCGCGGGCGATGCGGAAATCGTCGTCGCGGGCGGCCAGGAGAACATGAGCGCCGCGCCGCACGTGCTGCCGGGCTCGCGCGACGGCTTCCGGATGGGCGACGCGAAGCTCGTCGACAGCATGATCGTCGACGGCCTGTGGGACGTCTATAACAAGTACCACATGGGCGTCACCGCGGAGAACGTCGCGAAGGAATACGGCATCACGCGCGAAGAGCAGGACCAGTTCGCCGCGCTGTCGCAGAACAAGGCGGAAGCCGCGCAGAAGGCGGGCCGCTTCGACGACGAGATCGTGCCGATCGGGATCCCGCAGCGCAAGGGCGAGCCGCTTCGCTTCGCGACCGACGAGTTCGTCCGCCACGGCGTGACGGCCGAGTCGCTCGCGAGCCTGAAGCCCGCGTTCGCGAAGGACGGCACGGTGACGGCCGCGAACGCGTCCGGCATCAACGACGGCGCGGCCGCGGTGCTCGTGATGTCGGCGAAGAAGGCCGAGGCGCTCGGCCTCGAGCCGCTCGCGCGGATCAAGGCGTACGCGAACGCGGGCGTCGATCCGAGCGTGATGGGCATGGGTCCCGTGCCGGCATCGCGCCGCTGTCTCGAGCGCGCGGGCTGGTCGGTCGGCGATCTCGACCTGATGGAGATCAACGAGGCGTTCGCCGCGCAGGCGCTCGCGGTCCACAAGCAGATGGGCTGGGATACGTCGAAGGTCAACGTGAACGGCGGCGCGATCGCGATCGGCCATCCGATCGGCGCGTCGGGCTGCCGGATCCTCGTCACGCTGCTGCACGAAATGCAGAAGCGCGATGCGAGACGCGGCCTCGCGTCGCTTTGCATCGGCGGCGGGATGGGTGTCGCGCTCGCGGTCGAGCGTCCGTAACGCGAATCAGGCGGCAACCGGCCGGGCCGTGCCGATGGGCGCGACCCGGCGAACAGGCGGATCGGCAGGCAGGCGACGGAGAGGTTGCCGCTCGGCGCTTCTCAAAACGATAATGGAGTGATGGTTATGTCTCAGCGAATTGCTTACGTAACGGGCGGGATGGGCGGCATCGGCACGAGCATCTGCCAGCGTCTGCACAAGGACGGCTTCAAGGTGGTCGCGGGCTGCGGCCCGAATTCGCCGCGCCGCGTGAAATGGCTCGAGGAGCAGAAGGCGCTCGGCTACGCGTTCCATGCGTCCGAAGGCAACGTCGGCGACTGGGATTCGACGAAGCTGGCGTTCGACAAGGTGAAGGCCGAGATCGGCGAGGTCGACGTGCTCGTCAACAACGCGGGCATCACGCGCGATGTCGTGTTCCGCAAGATGACGCGCGAAGACTGGACGGCCGTGATCGACACGAACCTGACGAGTCTCTTCAACGTCACGAAGCAGGTGATCGACGGCATGGTCGAGCGCGGCTGGGGGCGCATCATCAATATCTCGTCGGTGAACGGCCAGAAGGGGCAGTTCGGCCAGACGAACTACTCGACCGCGAAGGCGGGCATTCACGGCTTCACGATGTCGCTCGCGCAGGAAGTCGCGACGAAGGGCGTGACGGTCAACACGGTGTCGCCGGGCTACATCGGCACGGACATGGTGAAGTCGATTCGTCCGGACGTGCTCGAGAAGATCGTCGCGACGATTCCGGTGCGCCGTCTCGGCTCGCCCGACGAGATCGGCTCGATCGTCGCCTGGCTCGCGTCGGAAGAGTCCGGCTTCTCGACGGGCGCCGATTTCTCGCTGAACGGCGGCTTGCATATGGGCTGAGCCACATGGCCGGGCGGCGCATGCCGTCTGGCCGTTTGGGTCGGATGTTCCGGGAACGCCCGGTGCCGCGCGCGGTCGTGCACTGCGTGCGGCACCGGGCGCCGTCACTGCGCTCATCAGGCGCTCAAAGGCGTTACATGACTACTACAAAGAAAACTGGCGAACGGCTGATCAAGAAGTATCCGAACCGCCGTTTGTACGATACGGAGACGAGCACTTACATTACGTTGACCGACGTGAAGCAGCTCGTGCTCGACCAGGAGGATTTCAAGGTCATCGATGCGAAGAGCAACGAAGACCTGACCCGCAGCATCCTGCTGCAGATCATTCTCGAAGAGGAAAGCGGCGGCGTGCCGATGTTCTCATCGTCGATGCTGTCGCAGATCATCCGTTTCTACGGGCATGCGATGCAGGGGATGATGGGCGCGTATCTGGAGAAGAACATCCAGGCGTTCATCGATATCCAGAGCAAGCTCGCCGACCAATCGAAGAACCTGTATGAAAACAATGCGATGAACCCGGAAGTCTGGTCGCAGTTCATGAACATGCAGGCGCCGATGATGCAAGGGATGATGACGAGCTATATCGAACAGTCGAAGAACATGTTCGTGCAGATGCAGGAGCAGATGCAGAACCAGGCGAAGACGATGTTCAGCTCGTTCCCGTTCAAGCCGACGCCACCGGGCAGCGAGCCCGAGAAGAAGTAAGCGGAGACGGCGCGGCGCCGATCGGTGCGGCCGCGTCGCGTGGCGGTCTGGTGTCCGCAGTGCGGCGGCCGGACGGGGTGTCGTGCCCGGCGCCGGCCATGATCTGCTTGGATGCGTGCGGCCGCGAAGCGGCAGCCGCCGTGTGCCGCAAGCCGAGGATGGCGCCAGTGGCCGTTCGATTCGATCGGATTCGCGGGCAATCGCGTGTGCGGGTGCGCGAGCAGGATTGCGGACGGCGCACGGCTTGCTCGTCCGTGTCGCGGCGAGCGGACCCTCATCTCCATATCGTCGTTGCGCCGTTCCGGATGGGTGTCGTGCGGCAATCGCCATATGACGAACGTGCGGGCCTATCGGGATTCATCGGATAGCGCCGTGTGGAACGTGACGGCGCTCCGGGCAAATCGGTCGTGAACGACCGCGCGCTGAAATACTCGGGCGGCACGCTGTCCAGGCTCAGCGCAGCGCGCGCGGCGAATCCGAAGCGACCGTAATAGCCTGGATACCCGAGCACGACGCAGCCCTGTGCGCCCAGCAGGCGCAGCCGATCGAGCCCTTCGCGCACCAGCGCGCCGCCGACCCCCGCGTTTTGTCGATCCGGCCGCACGGCGAGCGGTGCGAGACCATGCCAGTCGAGCCGCTTCCCGCCGATCAGCGCGAGAGAGATTACGACGTGACCGACGATTGTGTCGTCGTCCACGGCGACGAGACCGAGCGTGAGTGCATCGCCCTTGCGCAATGCGTCGATCATCAGATGCTCGCGCGGGACGTGGCCTGCCTCGTTCCGCGGATTGCGACCGCGAAAAGCGTCCCCGACGATCGCGCGAATTGCGTCGAAATCGCGAGGCGGTTCTTCCCGGATGAACATGCCGTACTCCTGTCGGGTGTAATGGATGCGTGGCGACGCTCGTGCCGAGCGTGGCCCGCCCCATTTTTGATGTCTCCGACGGCGGCGATCGTCGCTTCCGGGCTGGTCCGTGCGCGGGCCGCCGCGCCTCGATCCGGCCACGCGTCGGCTTTCCGCCGCTGGTAGGACCGCTCCACCGGATTCGCAGGGGCCGACGACCGGAGGCGCCGCCCGACGGGGTAAAATGCGAGCTTCGCAGCCGCGCGCTTCGCGGCTCCCACAAGACACGGATGCATTAGTGAAGAATCATTTGGAATCAACGGGTAAGGCGAGCGCCACGCCCAAGGTCGGGTTCGTCAGTCTCGGGTGCCCGAAGGCCCTCGTCGACTCCGAGCAGATCATCACCCAGTTGCGCGCGGAAGGCTACGAGATCTCCGGTACGTACGACGGCGCGGATCTCGTCGTCGTCAACACCTGCGGCTTCATCGACGAAGCCGTGCAGGAAAGCCTCGACGCGATCGGCGAGGCGCTCACCGAAAACGGCAAGGTGATCGTCACCGGCTGCCTCGGCGCGAAAAAAAGCGCGAGCGGCTCCGGCCTCATCGAGGAAGTGCATCCGAAGGTGCTCGCCGTCACGGGCCCGCACGCGCTCGGCGAAGTGATGCAGGCCGTGCACAGCCATCTGCCGAAGCCGCACGATCCGTTCGTCGATCTCGTGCCGGCCGCGGGCATCAAGCTCACGCCGCGCCACTATGCGTACCTGAAGATCTCCGAAGGCTGCAATCACCGCTGCTCGTTCTGCATCATTCCGTCGATGCGCGGCGACCTCGTGTCGCGGCCCGTCGCCGAGGTGATGCTCGAAGCCGAGAATCTGTTGAAGTCCGGCGTGAAGGAACTGCTCGTGATCTCGCAGGACACGAGCGCGTACGGCGTCGACGTCAAGTACCGAACGGGCTTCTGGAACGGCCGTCCGCTCAAGACCCGGATGACCGAGCTCGTCGGCGCGCTCGGCGAGCTCGCCGCGCAGTACGGCGCGTGGGTGCGTCTGCATTATGTCTATCCGTATCCGCACGTCGACGAGATCATCCCGATGATGGCCGAAGGTCCGCTGAAGGGCCATGTGCTGCCGTATCTCGACGTGCCGTTCCAGCACGCGCACCCGGACGTGCTGAAGCGCATGAAGCGCCCCGCGAACGCGGAGAAGGTGCTCGAGCGCGTGCAGAAGTGGCGCGAGATCTGCCCGGACCTGACGATCCGCAGCACGTTCATCGCGGGCTTTCCGGGCGAGACCGAAGCGCAATTCGAGACGCTCCTCGACTTCATTCGCGAGGCCGAGCTCGATCGCGTCGGCTGCTTCGCGTATTCTCCGGTCGAAGGCGCGAGCGCGAACGAGCTCGACGGCGCGCTGCCCGACGACGTGCGCGAGGAGCGCCGCGCGCGCTTCATGGAAGTCGCCGAGCAGGTGTCGGCCGCGCGCATCGAGCGCAAGGTCGGCAAGACGCTCAAGGTGCTGATCGACGAAGTCAACGAGGAAGGCGGGATCGGCCGCACCGCGGCCGATGCGCCGGAGATCGACGGCGTCGTCTATGTCGAGCCGGCGATCAAGGCGTCGAAGCGTTACAAGGTCGGCGATTTCGTGTCCGTGAAGATCACGGGCGCGGACGGCCACGATCTGTGGGGCGAGGTCTGACGATGTCCGCGACGTTCCCCGACGTGCTCGCGCTCGGCGAGGCGATGGTCGAATTCAACCAGGCGCGGCCGGGCGAGCCGAGCTATTTGCAGGGCTTCGGCGGCGATACGTCGAACTTCTGCGTCGCGGCCGCGCGGCAAGGCGCGCGCGCGGGCTTCGTGTCGGCGGTCGGCGACGATCACTTCGGCCGCCTGCTGCTCGATCTTTGGCAGCGCGAGCACGTCGACACGTCGTACGTGCGGATCGACGAGCGCGCGCCGACGGGCGTCTATTTCGTGTCGCACGGCGCGCACGGCCACGCGTTCGATTATCTGCGTGCGGGCTCGGCCGCGAGCCGCTATGCGGTCCGCGATCTGCCGCTCGATGCGCTCGCGGCCGCGCGTTTCGTCCATCTGTCGGGCGTGAGTCTCGCGATCAGCACGAGCGCGTGCGACGCGGCGTTCGCCGCGATCGCGCACGCACGGGCGAACGGCGCGCGCGTGAGCTTCGACACGAACCTGCGTCTCAAGCTCTGGCCGCTGCCGCGCGCGCGCGCGGCGATGTGCGAGGCGCTGCGCCATACGGACGTCTGCCTGCCGAGCTGGGACGACGTAACGGCGCTCACCGGGCTCGACGAGCGCGACGCGATCGTCGACACGCTGCTCGGCTACGGGCCGAGTGTCGTCGCGCTGAAGCTCGGGCGCGAAGGCGCGTATGTCGCGACGCCCGACGAGCGGCGCGTCGTGCCCGGCTTCGTCGTCGACGCGGTCGACGCGACGGGGGCGGGCGACTGTTTCGGCGGCGCGTTCGTCGCGCGGCTCGTCGCGGGCGACGATCCGTTTGCGGCCGCGCGCTACGCGAACGCGGCGGCCGCATTGTCGACGCAGGGATTCGGCGCGGTTGCGCCGATTCCGTCGCGCGACGCGGTCGAGCGGCTATTGAATGCGTGACTCGAATGCGTGACGCGCGCGGCGGCGGCCGCGTGCTCCATCGGTTTTCATCAAGAGAAGAAAGGGAGGCAACGATGCAACGCGAAGTAGTGGTGGTAAGCGGTGTGCGCACCGCGATCGGCGATTTCGGCGGCAGCCTGAAGGACTTCGCGCCGACCGAGCTCGGCGCGCGGGTCGTGCGCGAAGTGCTCGCGCGCGCGCAGGTGTCGGGCGACGAAGTCGGCCACGTCGTGTTCGGCAACGTCGTGCACACGGAGCCGAAGGACATGTACCTCGCGCGTGTCGCGGCGATCGACGGCGGCGTCGCGCAGCACGCGCCCGCGCTGACGCTGAACCGTCTGTGCGGCTCGGGTCTGCAGGCGATCGTGTCGGCCGCGCAGAGCGTGCTGCTCGGCGATGCGGACATCGCGGTCGCGGGCGGCGCGGAAAACATGAGCCGCGCGCCTTATACGGTGCCCGCCGCGCGTTTCGGTCAGCGGATGGGCGACGCACGCCTCGTCGACATGATGATCGGCGCGCTCAACGACCCGTTCCAGTCGATCCACATGGGCGTGACGGCCGAGAACGTCGCCGGGAAGTACGGGATCACGCGTGAAGCGCAGGATGCGCTCGCGCTCGAATCGCATCGGCGCGCGTCGCACGCGACGAAGTCCGGCTACTTCAAGGAGCAGATCCTGCCGATCGAGATCGCGTCGAGGAAGGGCACGGTCGTGTTCGACGCCGACGAGCACGTGCGCCACGACGCATCGCTCGACGACTTCTCGAAACTCAAGCCGGTGTTCGTCAAGGAGAACGGCACGGTGACGGCGGGTAACGCATCGGGCATCAACGATGCCGCCGCCGCGGTCGTGCTGATGGAGCGCGGCGCGGCCGAGAAGCGCGGCGCGAAGCCGCTCGCGCGCCTCGTTTCGTATGCGCATGCAGGCGTCGATCCGGCGTACATGGGCATCGGCCCCGTGCCCGCGACGCGCAAGGCGCTCGAGCGTGCGGGAATCACGGTCGCCGATCTCGACGTGATCGAGGCGAACGAAGCGTTCGCCGCGCAGGCGTGCGCGGTGGCGAACGAGCTTGGTTTCGACCCGGCGAAGCTCAACCCGAACGGCTCGGGCATCTCGCTCGGCCATCCGATCGGTGCGACGGGCGCGCTCATCACCGTGAAGGCGCTGTACGAACTGCAGCGTATCGGCGGGCGCTACGCGCTCGTGACGATGTGCATCGGCGGCGGGCAGGGCATCGCCGCGGTGTTCGAGCGTCTGTGACGAGAGGGCCGCGCTGTTGAAGCTGATCACCGGAATCCGCGGCGCGGCGCTCGCCGCCGCGCTCGCGACGGCGGCGGGGCTCGCGCTCGCGCAGTCTCAACCTCAGCCTGCGGCCGTTTCCGCCGGCGCATCGGACGCGGCGCCCGCCGCGGCGATGCCGGCAGACGCGCCGCCGCCCGCCGCGCCGCTCAAGCCGAATCCGGCGTATGCGCGGCTGCCGCGCTATGAGGGGACGCTCGGCGGCCGGCCGGTTGTCGTGCGCCTCGGGCCGAAGACGGACGAGCCGGGCGTGCACGGCGAATGCCAGTATCTCGATACGGGCGCCGTCGTCCTGCTCGCGGGCGACCGCGACGGCGATACGCTCGAGATCGAGGAATCGGACGACGGCACGAACATCACGGGCGTGTGGATCGGCCGCTTCGACGCGTCGGGCGGTTTGTCGGCCGACCGGATGAACGCGGACCAATCGGATCCGCTGCCCGTCGTGCTGCATCCGGTGGGCGGCGCGTTAGCGTCGCAACATGCGGAGGCCGTGCAGCCGGCGTCGGCCGGTGCGGCGGCGCAAGCGGGCGTCCAGGGGCAGTCCGTCGGCGGCGTGAGCAACCTGAAGACCGCCGAGTAGCGCGGCCGGCCGGCGCGGCGGTCGAATTCGGCTGCCCGTCGGTTCCGGTCTCGGCCGTCAGGCTTCGGCGGGCGACGTGTTCGCCGACACGGTCGCGGCCGCGCCGATTGTACCGGGCCAAACGCATGGAATCCGGCTAAGCTAGCCGGATTCCAATCATTTCGGGCTCGTTCTGTATCGAGCCTTCCCAGTCATGACCGCATCCATTCCCAAGCGCGCGCTGCAAACCCGCGTCGTCCAGCCGGACGACCGCATTCCCGCCGGTTTCGAATCGTTCGTCGTGCCGGTCGCGCGAGCGTCGACGGTCGTGTTTCCCGATCTCGCGACGATGCGCAATCTCGATTGGCGCAAGGACGGCCAGTGGCGCTACGGCCTGCACGCGACGCCGACGTCGCTCGCGCTCGCGCAGCGGCTCGCGGATATCGAGGGCGGCACGCACGCGCTGCTGCAGCCGTCGGGGCTCTCGGCGATCACGAACGTGTACTTCGGCCTCGTCAAGGCAGGCGACGACGTGCTGATTCCCGATAACGCGTACGGTCCGAATGGCGACTTCGGCAAATGGCTCGCGAAGGATTTCGGAATCGCCGTGCGCTTCTACGATCCGATGATCGGCGCGGGAATCGCGGACCAGATCCAGCCGAATACGCGTCTCATCTGGCTCGAAGCGCCCGGCTCGGTGACGATGGAAGTGCCCGACGTGCGGGCGATCACCGCGGTCGCGCATGCGCGCGGCATCGTCACAGCGATCGACAACACGTATTCGGCGGGCCTTGCGTTCAAGCCGTTCGCGCACGGCGTCGACATTTCGGTGCAGGCGCTGACGAAGTATCAGTCGGGCGGCAGCGACGTGCTGATGGGCGCGACGATCACCGACGACGACGAGCTGCACGCGAAGCTGAAGCTCGCGCGGATGCGGCTCGGGATCGGCGTGTCGGCCGACGACTGCTCGCTCGTGCTGCGCGGCCTGCCGAGCATGCAGGCGCGTTTCGACGCGCACAGCAAGAGCGCGCTGTCTCTCGCGCGCTGGCTGAGGACGCGTCCGGAGATCGCGACGGTCCTGCATCCGCAACTGCCGGATTGTCCGGGCCACGACGCGTTCATGCGCGACTTCACAGGCGCGGGCGGCCTGTTCTCGGTCGTGTTCGACGAACGCTTCAGCGCCGGGCAGGTCGATCGCTTCGTCGAGGCGCTCGATCTGTTCGCGATCGGCTGGAGCTGGGGCGGCGCGTGCAGTCTCGCGATGCCGTACGACGTGCAATCGATGCGCACGACCGCCTGGCCGCATCGCGGCACGCTGGTGCGCTTCTACGTCGGCCTCGAAGACGAAGCCGATCTGCGCACGGACATCGAGCGCGCGTTTGCCGCGGCGCTCGCGTAACACGGGATATCGGCGCAGGCGGTTGGCGCAGCGCCGCGTGCGAAGTCGCACGGCGCTTGCCGCGGCGGCTGGCGTGCGGCTGCGCTTCGGCATGGCGACAAGCAAAAACGGCGCTGCGGGCCTTCGCCCGCGCGCCGTTTTCGTTCGATGGGCGCTGCGCAGCGACGGTGCCCGCGCAGCATGCCGGTCTGGAACAGCCGCAGCTTCAGAACAGCCGCAGCAAGCCGTCGAGGCCGACGTGATCAAATGCGGCGCTTGCCGCGCCGCGCACGACCGGCTTCGCGCGAAACGCGATCGAGAAGCCGCCCGTGGCCATCATCTTCAGGTCGTTCGACCCATCGCCGAGGACGATCGCGCGCGCCGGCTCGATGTCGAGCGCGGCGCAGGTCTCGCGCACCGCGCGCGCCTTCACGTCGGCGTTGACGATCTCGCCGACGACCTTGCCCGTCAGCTTGCCGTCGACGATCTCGAGCGTGTTCGAGTACGCGTAGTCGAGGCCGAGCCGCGCCTTCAGCCGCTCGGTGAAGAACGTGAAGCCGCCCGATACGAGAAGCGTCTTCAGGCCCGCCGCCTTCACGCCGGCGAGCATCGACTCGGCGCCAGGCGACAGTTGCAGCCGCTCGTCGTAGACGCGCTCGAGCGCGCTCGCGTCGAGGCCGGCCAGCAGCGCGACGCGGCGCGTCAGGCTCTCGTTGAAATCCTTGATCTCACCGCGCATCGCCGCCTCGGTGATCGCCGAGACTTCGGCTTTCAGGCCGCAGAAGTCGGCGATTTCGTCGATGCACTCGATCGTGATCAGCGTCGAATCCATGTCCATCGCGACGAGGCCGAAGTCGGCGAGCTTCCGGGTTGCGTCGACGAACGCGTAGTCGAGCGCATGCGCGCCGCAGTACGCGTCGACGTCGGCGCGCTGCGCGGGGTCCGCGCCTTCGATGCGGATCGCCTGCGCATCGATCGGAACGACGCGCTTGCCGCGCGCGAGCGCGGCGAGCGGCCGGTGATGCGCGTCGGAGAGCGGCGCGGTGCTTTGGATGACGAGATTCGTGGTCATGGATGGGTCACGGTGGAGCGGATGACGGGCGCCGACGAGGCGAATTCGGCGAACCCGTTATTGTAGCCGGTCGCGGCGGGGGCGCTGGCCGACGGGCGGTAGGGTGATGCCTCGGTCACTGCGGGGCGGTCGGCGGCGAATGGCTCGGCGGCGGGCGTCGCCCTGCGGTCGGCGGGGCGGTTCTCGGTTCTCGGTTCTCGGTTCTCGGTTCTCGGTTCTCGGTTCTCGGTTCTCGGTTCTCGGTTCTCGGTTCTCGGTTCTCGGTTCTCGGTTCTCGGGCAGACAGCGTTCGATGCTCGGAGTTCGCCGTCGACGCGGCGCGACGGCGCAAGCGACCTCACGCGCAAGCACGCGAAAGATCGAGGCGTCGCGCGCGATCTCGGCACGCTCGCGACGCCACTCGAATGCACTTGCCGGCGGCGGGCGCGCGGCCGCGACATGCGCGTGACTCATCGCGCACGAGATGCGAGCGAAACGAACGCCGCGGCACGCGACAGGCCGCGACGTATCGGCGCGCATGCGACTGGCGCGCCGATATGCCGATCGCAGACGCGCGAGCGTGCGCCACGCACGCTTGATGCATATCGTGCAAGCACGGGTAACACCCGATGCGCAGCAAGCGCCACGCGTGCCGCTTCGCGTTAGACTGGCATTGCGTCATGCATCGATAACCCGGCAATTCGCGCAGTTCGTCGCCATAAAAGGAGAGGTCAGCATGAGTCAACGCATTCTGTCGCCGCTCGCCGCGTCGTGCGCCGTCGCGACGCTGCTTTCGGCTTTTGCCGCACATGCGGCGCCGCCCATCAAGGCGAGCGTGCTCGGCGGCAACGACGGCCAGCTTCAGTACACGGTCAAGGTCGACTCGAAGCAGTTCGGCTCGATGCAGGAGACGCGCAAGATCCGCTCCGGCGAGACTGACGACTTCAACTGGAAGTCGGTGCCGCCGTCGGGCGCCGTGCCGATGCCCGACGCGTGCCCGAACGCCGACAGCCTGCCGCGCGACGCGAACGGCGCGATGGTCCGGCAGACACAGGTGCGGCTCGCGCCGTCCGTCGACAGCAAGGGGATGGCGAACGTGCAACTGAGCTTCCAGGCGAGCGCGCCGAACGGCACGAAGAAGGTGACGGCGGGTGGCAAGACGCTGCAATGCCCGAATGTGGTATCGGTGAGTCAGGTCAAGTGGTTGTCGATTTCGACGGCCGGCTCGAAGTCGATCACGATGCGCGACGGCTCGAAGGTCACGGTGTCGATCAAGCGGTAAGAGGGGTTGCGCGGCGGCGTTTGCGCAACGCGAGGCGTACGCGCGGCATGCATGGCCGAGCAGCGTGCGCCGGTTCGATGCGTGCCCGATGCACTCGCCTCGAGCATGAGCCGCGCGGCGTCGCCGAGTGGCATCGGCGACAGGTTTTGTTGATGTGCGCATGCGGACGTCACTGGCCGCTACGGGCGGCACGAGATCGGCGCGGCGACAATCGTTGCCGCCGAATGCCGAATGCCGAACGCCAAACGGCGAACGGCGAACGGCGAACGGCGAACGGCGAACGGCGAACGGCGAACGGCGAACGGCGAACGGCAAACGGCAAACGGCAAACGGCAAACGGCAAACGGCAAACGGCAAACGGCAAACGGCAAACGGCAAACGGCAAACGGCAAACGGCAAACGGCGAACCGTCAAACAGCAAACCGTCAATTCACCGACTCGCCGAACCGCCGCGGCTCGACGAATCGGCGGTCCGCCGACCCACCGACCCACCGACCCACCGACCCACCGACCGACCCACCGACCCACCGACC
>NZ_LOVS01000137.1:0-12716 GCF_001523835.1 Burkholderia sp. ABCPW 14
GCGGGGCTATCAAAGGCAGAAGTGGTCGAGCGCTTGGCGTATTGGGCTGACGAGTTGATGCTCGGGGCGTTTGAGTACGACACGGACGGATTTAATCGTTATCTCGATCGCGGGCGTAACGAAAAATTGGGCGTCTAGCGTCGGGAGTGTCCGGCCGAGGCCGAGGCGGCGTAGGGCGACGGCGGCAATGCGAAGTCCTGGCCTTTGTCGCGCGGCTCAGCGCGGCCCGCCGGACCGAGTAGCGGGTAATCGCGGGGGCGGGGAGCGGAGGCGCTGCGGCGGTGGCCCCTCCATTCTGCAAGGCACTGCGCGGGGCGCTTCCGGCGCGATAGGGGCGGGCGTAGGCGGTTCGGTGGCGAGGGGTTGGGGGTTGAAGTGCGCGGGGCTCGCCCAGCGCAGCAGAGCGCGCAGGGCGGGCCGCGCGCAGCGCGGCCCCTAAACTTGTATCTCTAACACTTAACGGAAACAGCTCACGTTGACGCCTGGAACAAGCGTGAGAAAAAGAAAAGCCCGGCAATCGTTCGCAGCGATCCCGGGCCGTGATCGACATCGGATATACGAGGTATCCAACGTGGATGAGGCCATTGTAGGACAGGAGGCGCGTTCGTTCCAAAGTCTTGTGAACGATGCTGGTTCAGTGCAGGCGTTGAACCGGTCGCGTTGTGACGGCACATCGCCATTTGGAGAGGCGGACTATTCGCCGTTCAGTGACGAGTACATCGTGCGCACGCAACGTTTCGAGGATGGGCAGCAGGAGGTCGTGGCGTTCAGCGTGGCGGTGCGGCGGCACTTTCACGAGCTGCGCTTGCGTCCGCGTGGCCTTCGGGGAAAGCGCGTGGTTCTGGAAGGCGAGACGGAAGGCGATGTAGCAAGGAAGTCGGAGAAATCGCTTCGCACGTCGATCGAGCGATCGAAGCGGATGATTCGGAAGCGCTGCAAGGCGATCCGCGCCGATCGTATGTTGACGCTCTCGACGCGGGCGAACGAGGGGCGTATCGAAGTGTGGGCGAAGTGGTGGGACGAGTTCCGGCGACGGTTGAACAAGTTGCAGGATTTTCACTACGTTGCGGTGCTCGAACGGCAGCAGCGCGGCGCATGGCATATCCACGTGGCCGTGAGCGGTCGGCAGAACTGGAAACTGTTGCGCTCGATCTGGCTGTCGGTGATCAACAAGGCGGGAACTGATGGTGCGGTAAACGACAGCACGCGTGGATTCGGCAAAAACGGCTTTTTCCGGCGGATCGGTGGCAAGGGCCGGGCAATGCGGCATCGGATTGCAACGTACATCGCGAAGTATGTCGGCAAGGATGCTGACGCGTCGACGTTCAACAAGAAGCGCTATTGGACGAGCAAGGGCATTGTCGTGCCCGAAACGACGACCTATGCCCACTTGGGCGCGGAGTCCGGCGCGATGGATGCAGTTGTGGCCGCGCATCGGTGCGTGCTCGAGCATGGCGCGACGTGCGACGGGGCGCAGTTCTATTGGAATCAGGGTGTGGGGGTGTTCTGGATGGCGACAGGGAACGTTGACGGCTGATAGGGCTTCACGAGCGCTGGTGCGAAGTGTGATCGACGCCCGGGAAGGCATTACAATAGATCAGCCAAAATTAGGGGAAGCATATGCTTACGGTAACTTTGCCCGCCGAGCTGGAAACCGCCATTGTGACGGCGGCGCATCGGTCGGGCCAATCTGTCGATGAATACGCGGCGGCGGTTTTCGCTGACGCCTTGTCGCTCGAAGTGGATCGTGCGCGGCTGGATTCGTACCTTGCTGGAACGCCGGGTGTGCCGCACGAGCGGGTTAGCAAGTGGTTGGAGGATCTCGCATCAGGGAAGCGCACTGAATGCCCGCGCTGATTTGGCACCCGGATGCGGTAGACGATGTTGAACGGTTGCACGATTTTCTTGCCGCGAACAGTGTTGCGGCTGCGAGCCGTGCGGCTCAGGTTATCCGGGCGGCAGGCTATCTAATTGCCGAAAATCCCGGTCTGGGCACGCCTCGCGCCGAGTTTCGTGAGTGGGCGGCTAAGTTTGGTCGAAGCTCGTTTGTGCTTAGGTACGCGATTCTGGGCGACGGCGACGTGCTCGTAACCCGGGTATGGCATAGCCGCGAACTCCGCTCGATCGCTGGCGAAGCATAATTTACATAACAAGGCAGCGGCCGCTTAATTCATGAGGGTATTTGCCGATAAGTCGGATGAATACTTTCATGGGTGCAGGATGAAGCAGCTTGAACTGTTGGACCGACCGGAGCTGTCGGAGCAAGAACTTGTCGATGTCGCACGCGACATTCGAAATCTCTATTGGACCATCAGGAATACCCGGCGCGGTCTTCAGGACGCCCAGCGCCGGCGCGTGTATCGCCGGATCGAGGTCCATAAAAAACGCCTGCTCGTGGCAGGCGTTCCAAAGGCGGAGATTCTAGGCTTGCTACGCTGTTGCCGGGCGAGCCATTGCAAAGAGCAAGGCTGCTTTGATTGCCCGAAGAACCGCCCGGAAACGAGGGGTTCGTCGTGATGCGAAAAGTCGATAATTGATATTATGTCAAATTATATGCGTAGGCTGACCGCGACGATTCGGGTAATCAAAGCAGCCCAGTTCCTGACAGTGACGCGTCCGGCAACAGCGTAGCAAGCTCAACACGACCTCCCTCGACACGCCTGCCATGAGCAGGCGTTTTTTATGCTCCGCAATCTTGTAGTACACACGTCGTCGCTTCGCGGCGCCGAGTGTTGCGGACCACCCAATCAGCGCGGGCATTCGGTACGATTTCCTGAAGCAAGTTCAATCAACCACGTGCGAGCACGGTCATGCTGCACCACCGGCGTACCGGAAAGATACAAATCGAGTCGCGCCCGATCCATTTCGAGCGGCAAAGCATCGGCGCAAACGGTCGCCACATATTCGTCAACGGACTGGCCTGACCGGTGTGCCGCCGGAACGATGGCGGCCTCCACCCTACTTGGAGAATTTGTAGGCTCTACGCCACTGGACGGAGGGCTTTGCCTGCACGGCCTCGAGATACGCGGATAGTTTCTCGAATTTCTTTCCCTCGCGCTCAATGAGGGATTTGCTCTTGACACGACTGCTAATAGTGTGAAAACACTCCCCGTAGAACTCCCTGACTTGATCTGGCAGTTTCGGCTTATAGCCCAACTCTGCCTCCAAAAAACGACGGCCACGGATTACCCACTCTCCACGAAATGGCGAGTAATCTCCTACTAGCAAGTCGACGCTCAATCCAGACCGTTCTCCAAGATTGAAACGACCCGAAGAAATCAGGCAAGTCACTTCGGGCGTTGCCGGCAAAATCGACGAGTACGCGCAAGCTAGATCTCGAGCGTGCTCCGGTGCGATTCCGCCGTGTTCGACAACGTGAATCAATATCGAACAGCAGTTCGCATTGCTGCCAGAGCCAATAGAGGTAGAACATCAAGAATCATGGCAACTGGATCGGCATAGCCCTGCAAAACACATAAAGATTAATTCAAAAAGTTATTTTAAATGGTGTTATTGTTTTGGTGAATTTCGATAACGCGGCCAATTCAGCCGCCGAATGTCTTGTTCGGCGGACTGCTCGAATGGACACCTTAAATATGTTCGATGCCGACGAGTGGACGCACGTATGAGTGACGCCGAATATTTACGGTTGAGAGGCCAACATGCTGGCCGCCTGCTCCGCAGGGACATGCGACGGCGATCCGCCTCCACCGCTTTCCGGTTGGAGAGTCGCGCTGGCCTGAATAATACTAGCCAACGCATTCCGCCCCTCATCGCCCATCGGACGGATTACTTCCCGCTCGAAATTTTGCAGCTGCTCCCCCGCCGGGCGAATTACTTCCCGCTCGAAATTCTGCAGCTGCTCCCCCGCCGGGCGAATTACTTCCCTCTCGAAATTCTGCAGTTGCTCCCCCGCCGGACGAATTACTTGCTGCTCAAATTTTTTCCAAAATCCCATCTTAATTCTCCGTTAAACAACCATATGTTAAAAACTGCCAAGGCTCGCCGCAATCTTGCGCCGCTTCATCACGAAGCGCGACCACGCTCGAACTTGGCCACGCTCCGCAGATATTTAATCGTCCCATTGAATCCATGCGCGCGCATCGGGAAAACACCCGAAACCCATAGACCTGTGATCCTGCCTCGAATCCAAGTACAGCAAGAGGTTTGATAATTTTTTGCGTGTACGGAGAGAAGCATGTCAGAGAAACGAGTGCCGAGAAGGCAATACACGCAGGAATTCAAGATGGAGGCGGTGCGGTTAGCCGAGAGCGTCGGCGAGCATGAGGCCGGTCGCAGGCTGGGTGTGCCGGTAGCCACGTTGGGCAACGGGTGCCGCGATCAGCGTAGTGGCAACGCGGACACGGCGGCAGGGCCGACTGCCAGCGCGCCGGTGTCCAGGCGTTGTCCGGTCAACGATATGGGAGCTGAGGTTAGCAGGCTGCGCAAGGAACTGGCCAGCGCGAAGCTGGACATCGAGATGCTTCGAAAGGCAACGGCATACTTCGCGAAGGGGGCGCGATGAAGTATGCGTGGATCGATCAGCATCGCGACCGCTACAGCGTCAGCCGGCTTTGCCGGGTTCTGGCAGTATCCCGCAGCGGCTATTGCCAATGGCGCGGCCGAGGGCCCAGTCGGCGGGCTCAGGCTACTACTGGCTGGCAGTCGAAATCAGTGAAACTTCTCGTTCCGCAGAAGACAAAAAATGAGATGCTGCAGGAGGTACGTCTTTATGAACAGCGCAAGCGTGAACGAGTAGATTTCCCTTACGAGCTACGGACGGAGCTACGAAGGGACCATCTGCTGGATCATCATACCCCTCAGCCCAATCATAACCTTTGGCCTTTGCCGACCGGTCAACGGAGCCGCGATACTTCCGCACGTCCCGAGATGGCATTATGCACTCTCGCGTATCAATGCACGCCTCCGCTATACTGACAACGTCATTAAATCGCACATGTTTTTTACTTATCGCCTTATTTCCAGAAGGCGGCAAGTGAGATTCGTTTCCGCTCCCCACAGCGGGGTCCGCCGAATTCAGGCCTGCCTGTCTTCTCTTAGGCGGGAGGGGCGGAGCACATTCCTGCTTCGTATCAGTTAGGCGTCGAATATGGGCAGGTGGCCACCCCATAGCAATCTTCGAAGGTATGAAAGATTGTCTTCTCCTTCTGAACGCAAAAATTGACGGCGGAGCTCATGGATCTCGCGGCATTTATCATTTATGAATTTGTCATAAAAGATTGTGTTATTTGAACTTTCGACTCGCATGAGTATTATTTCCTTAATATTTAAATGTTCGCTTTAAAGGTGGTAAATTATAGAAAAACAAATATATTAATTTGTCGCAACGCCGCTTCGGACACATCGCTACGGCTAGCTAACAATCGCATCCTGGCGCATGCATCTTGGATAGCCCTAACATGCCAATCAAACGCCCTCCCCTCGCGATTGCTCACTGCTCGTCAATCGCCACATTCCGAGCTTTCCGAGTTTCGCAGCCAGCTGTAGCCGGGCTGAGCGCCAATCGGTCAGTGCCTGAATCCGCTGCCGTTTCGCCTCGGCCAGCGACGATTGCGTATTCAGCAGTTCCAGGATATTACCCACGCCCATCTGATAGCGCTGCTGCGCCGCGTCGTATGAACGCAGGGCGATTTCTCGTAGCATCGCACTGTGTTCCAGGTTCTTCGTCGCGCTCTGTAATGCCTGATAGCCGATCCAGACATCGAGTCCGATCTGCTGACGTGCCTCGTCGAACGCCCCGCGCTGCCATTCGATTTGCGCATTTGCCTGGCGCACCTGATAGGTGCGCGCAAAGCCTTCGAAAATTGGAATCGTCAGCTGGAAGCCCAGGTACCATTCGCGACGGCTGGCAGGCAACACCGGGTAACCGAGTTGCAGGCTGGTGGGCTGGTTGTTGTAGTTGAATTGCGCAACTAAACTCAGCCGAGGCAGTCCCTCCGCACGGGTCTGATCGGCTTTCGCACGTGCGGCGTCGATTTGCGCCTGAGCCGCCGCGACGCTCGGGTGCATACGCTCTGCTTGCGCGATCAGTTCGGCCACGGATTCACCGAATTCGTTATCCGGTGCAACGCCGTCCCCCACATCCGGTAACGTGATCGCCGCATTCGGCGACAGATTCATATCCGACGCAAGCAAGCCCAGCGCGCTTTGCCATTCGCCTTCGGCCTTTGTGCGATTGACCACCGCCTCGGCATACGACGTCTGTGCCTGCAATTGATCGCTGATCGCCGCCACACCTTTATCGACTCGCGCTGAAGCGGCCCGTAAACTGTCGCGAGCCGTTTGCTCGACTTCTCGAGCAGTAGAAAACGCGCCTTGGGCAGCTTGCGCGGCATAATAATCTTTCGCGACCGTCGCGAAAACTGCTTCCAGCGTCGCCTGCTGATTGGCCTGCGCGGCGGCCAATAATGCCGACGCGTTGCGCAGTGCGGCCAACCGGCCGCCGAAGTCATACAGCACCCAGCTGAGCGATACACTAGCGTTCTGCAAATTCGTTCGGTAGTTCGAGTTGTATTGCGGATAACCGGCGATCTGGCTGGTCGTATTGTCCCTTGTACCTTGCCAGTTTCCTGTAAGCGTCGGTAAGAACCCGGCGCGGCCGGCGCCCACTGCGGCCGCCTGGATCTTGACGTTCGCCCATGCTTGCCGCGTTTTAGGGTGATTGCACAGCGCTCGCTCGATCGCATCCTGCAGCCGCAACGGGCTCGGCAACGCGTCGAACGTGCATACGCCAGCATGGCCATCGCCAACTGCGGTCGCCGCGGGCGTGGCTGAAACAGGCTGGCTAGTGAACAACGGATCCATCGCAAATATCGAACTAGCCGACAGACTAAGCGCACCGAGCAAACAAACGCACCAGACCGCATGTAAATTGAAATGCCGGGAAATCACCTTCTTATCGCTCACGTAAGCTCTCCTGCCCCGTCTGCATCACCGAATCCAGAAAATAACGTGCAACATTGCGCGTGCCGGTCTTAATTTCGGCCGTCACCGCCATCCCCGGCGTCAGATTGACCCACGTATCGTTCGTCCGAATCCGGTTGGTCGGCAATCGGATTCGCGTCACGAAAGTCAGGCCGCGCTTGCGGTCCTGGACTGCGTCGTTCGACACCGACTCGACCGTTCCCGTCAGAAATCCGTAGCGCGTATACGGAAACGCCTCGATCTTGACGATCGCCGGCTGACCGGCTTTCACAAAGCCGACGTCTTTGTTCTCCAGATTCGCCTCCACCTCGATCACGTCGTCCGGAACGATGTTCATCACGGGACTCGCCGCCGTCGCAACGCCGCCCAATGTATGGACGCGCAACTGCTGAACGGTGCCCGCCACGGGCGCAGTCAGGTTAAGCAGCTTCTGCCGGGTATCAGCCTTGGTCTCATCGTGGCGACTCTGCGCAAGTTGCTGGGTCGCCTTGTCGAGCAAGTCCAACTGCTGGCGCCGGAACTGCGATGTAATCGACGCGATCTCCGCGCGCTGCTGCGCGACGGCGGCCGCCATTTCACGGGCATGACTTCGCTGTGCAGCGAGTTCATGCTCCTGGCCAAGCGCCGTCTGCTCCTTGTCGAGATAATCACTCGTTGCGACGTATCTATCGCCGGCGAGTGAGCGGTAATCGTCCGCTTGACGCCGTGCGAGCGGAGCCGTCGCCGTCAGCTTGGCAATTTGCTGCGCGGTTGTGCCGAGCCCTGCTTCGCGCTTCATCAACTCAGCCTGCGCACTGCTCAATTTGTCGCGATACTCGTGATAGAAGCCTTCTGCAAGATGCTGGGCTTCGTGTTGTTGCGCTTCAGTCGCGCCGTCGACCTGGGCAACGACGGGCGCCTGGGCGTGCTGCTGTGCATCGAGTAACGTGCGCGCGCGCGCTGCGGCCAATGCGGCTTCGATCTTACTCAATCGTGCCTTGTCAGAATCTGCGGCGGCCTGCGTAGCATCCAATTCCATCAGCAACTGGCCCGCCGCGACCCGTTGCCCGTCACGAACGAGGATGCGGCGCACCACGCCGGTAATCGCCGGCTGGATCGTCTTGACCTGCTCGCGCGGAATCAGCTTGCCTGGCGCCGTGGCAACGATATCGAGTCGGCCAAAGCAAGCGACTAGCACCACGAGTATCCCGAGCGCGACGATCACACGCATGGTCCACAACGGCAGCGGATGAACCGGCGTCTCCACAAGCTCCAGATTGGCCGGCAAAAACGCCAACTCATGCGCGAGGCGCGTCTCGCCATCGAGCTCACGGCGGATCGCCCAGGATTCACGGATAACCGCCGCATACCGACTCAGCAAATCGCCGATCGCTTGCAGATGATGAATGAACTTCATAGTAAGAATCAGGAGAGATTTACGCGATCATGCGTTCTGCAGCGACAGCAAATGTGCGTAATAACCGTGTTTCTCGAGCAGTGCGTCGTGCGTACCGAATTCGACGATACGCCCCTTATCCATCGCGACAATATGGTTCGCGTGACGCACCGAACTGAGTCGGTGCGCGATGATAATAACGGTGCGGCCTTCACACATCGCCCGCATATTGCGCTGGATGAGATGCTCGGTTTCGAAATCAAGTGCGCTTGTCGCCTCATCAAAGATCAGGATGCGCGGATTGGTCACAAGCGCCCGTGCAATCGCGATCCGCTGCCGCTGCCCGCCCGACAGACTCGAACCTTGTTCACCGACGACCGTGTCGTAACCTTCTGGCAACTCGGAAATGAAATCGTGCGCGCCAGCCAGACGCGCGGCGCGCATCACGGCATCCAACGAGAGCCCTGGATCGGTCACTGCAATGTTTTCGCGGATCGATCGATTGAAGAGGATATTTTCCTGGAGCACGACACCGATCTGCCGGCGCAGCCATGCGGGATCGACAAGCGCTAGATCAATGCCGTCGATACGCACGCGCCCCTGCTCCGGTATGTAAAGACGCTGAAGCAATTTCGTTAACGTGCTCTTCCCGGAACCGGATCGGCCGACGATGCCAATCACTTCTCCCGCCGCGATCTCCAGTGACACGTCGTCGAGAATGGTCGGACCGTCCGGCCGGTAGCGGAAACGAATATGCTGAAAGCTGATTTCGCCTCGGATCGCCAGCAACGCTTGGCGGCTTTGCGGCAATTCGGAACGGGTGTTGAGAATGTCGCCGAGCCGGCTCATCGAAATACCGACCTGCTGGAAATCCTGCCAGAGCTGTGCGAGACGCAGCACCGGCGCCGCGACATGCTGCGACATCATATTAAACGCAATCAGTTGGCCAACTGACAGCTTGCCATCGATTACAAACTTGGCGCCAAGAAAAAGCGTGGCAAGTGTGACGAGCTTGCTAACCAGTTGAATCAGTTGCTGACCGATGCTGCCGAGTGTACTGACGCGAAAGCTCGCTGCTACATAGCCAGCAAGCTGATTGTCCCAACGACGGGTGAACTGCGGCTCGACCGCCATCGATTTGACAGTCTCGACGCCTGACACAGTTTCGACGAGGAACGACTGATTGTCCGCACCGCGCGCGAATTTCTCATCGAGGCGAGCGCGCAACGTCGGTGTGATTCCGATCGAGATCGCCGCATATACAAATAGTGAGGCCACGACGACAAGCGTCAACCAGACGCTATACATACACATCACAGCGATGAAAACAATCGAGAACAGGAGGTCGATCACCGCGGTGATCGCTTGGCTCGTCAGGAAATTGCGAATATTCTCAAGCTCGCGTACGCGAGCGGTAGTATCGCCGACGCGCCGCACCCCGAAATAGGAGCGCGGCAGCGCCAGCAGATGCCGGAACAATCGCGCACCAAGTTCGACATCGATGCGATTGGCAGTATGCGATAGCACATAGTTACGCACACCGGTGAGCAAGACCTCGAACACAGCGCTTACCAGCAATGCGATGCAAACGACATTCAAGGTATTGAACGCACGATTGACCAGCACCTTGTCCATCACGACCTGGAACATCAGCGGAGAGACAAGTCCGAATACCTGAAGTATTGCCGAGACCAGTAAGACTTCGAGCAGCAGCCGGCGGTATTTGACGACGGCCGGGATGAACCACGAGAAGTCGAAGCGCGCGAATTCGCCCGCGAGCGATGCGCGTGATGCGAAAAGCACTACATGGCCGCCGGAGCGAGCGATGACCTCCATCGACGGACAGATGCTCGGGCTGCTGGCGTCCGCCTCGAGAATCAGCGCTTTGTCTCCTTCGCAGCCAGCCAAAATAAAATGCTGTCCGTTCTCGTCGAGCACAAGCAGGGGCATCGGCGTTTTCGGCAGCCGCTCACGGGTCACCCGAACGCGGCGAGTCTTGAGGCCGAGCGAGCGTGCGGCCAGTTCGATATCTTTGGCGCTGAGCGGACCAGATCGTGCGCCAGCGGCGTGACTCAGTTGGTCGGCACTCGCTGCGATACCGTGAAATTGGGCAATTACGACGAGCGCCACAAGACCTGGGTCGCCCGACGCAGGCGTTTCGAGTTGGGATACGTTCATTCCAGCGGCATCGCCGACGTAGTTGCATCGGCGAATAAAAGAGCCGCCTGCAACCTAAGTTGCAGACGTAGCGAAGATTGGATAAAAACTAATGCTGACCGACAGCCAACTGATTGACAGCCAACAAAGTGGCGACCTCAGACTTCGAGAACCGTACTTCAGGGCAGGGGGCGTGCGACTCCGAAGATGCCGCTACTGAATCAATTAGAATCTGGCTCCTTCTAGCGGCGACCTCATTGGAGGACGACCGCTCCGCACCGCCGCCAATCAAGGGAAACTCGACCAGGTCCACGCTTGACCGTGACGTACCGGACATGCCCTCGCCAGAACTCGCCAAAACCTTGGCCTGCAATTCCGGCATTGACTTCAGCAAACCTCTGCCGCATGCATCACCGAGCACGCTCCTGTATGCCTCCCGCGTTGGGTCATCGCCATACTTCTCAACCACATCAAGACCCAACTCAGGGTGCCACCAACTCCCACCCTTGGCAGCCAGCCTCGCGCCCGCCTGCCTCGACGTCAGCAAGTTGCCTTTCCACGCGGAAATGATAACTTCCCCATATGACTTCACCGCTTCGGCTTGACAGCGTTTTATAGCCGGACGCAAGCCTTTGTCGAGAGCGACAATTAGCGCTTTACTCACCTTTTCTTTGCTCAGTTCTCCGCCCGAGAACAGCCAGCCATCCGGCTCGTGCAGCGCACCCTTGCTCCATGCTTGGCCGATAAGCTTGGCAGCGGCCACCACTACTTCGTGATTACCACGCTCCACAGCCATATCCAGGCGCATAAGGATACTGGTAAATCCGGTCACAACCGGACTCACCCCATCTTTGCAACCAAGCTTGCCCGAGTTCCACTTTTCAAGGATAACTTGCCCCCAAGCAGCTACCCCCTTGGCATCACCGTGCTGGAAAGCCCAGTCAAATCGCTTTAAGGTATCGTGGCCATCGATCAGATCAATGTTGACGCTATCCGTATCTGAGGTTTTTGACGGAAACTTGGTTCTTGGTCGAGGTATTGGATATGGAATCTCATTTGAAGGACGCCGATTATTATTCATAGGCATGGTTACGAGTCTCCCGCTATTTTCACCGCCCATCAAGAGATGCGATTACGTCTGATCGTGCGCGCACCTCCTGGGCAGTTAATGCTCTCATCAAATCGGGGCACACGCATCGGGCAAATACCTTGCATTCCATCGCCGCCTGCTCACGTTATCCGCAGCTGACGGAACTCAGATCGGCAGCCCGGCGGCCAGCATACAAGTTTAAAGATTGATCGTTTCTACATGACGTATCTTGTCACGGTTAAACAAGCAGATTTCTTGGCTGGTGCCATAGTCGGTTAATACGCCATCCAGGCCAAAGGCTTCGCGCGCGTCCTTCCAGTCATCGATTTCATCGGGAAACACTTGGTTGCCGAAGGAATCGAGTATCGCCAGCTTCAGCTTTTCAGTGGCTTCATACTTAAGCAGATATTTGCCGCCAGAGTAACCATAGGCGGCTTTACTGTCGCTGGCTGAAGTCAGCCAGATTGGAGCTCCGACGCAGCCGGTTTGTCCGGCCCCGCCATCGGTACCAGAATGGTTGCCATGATGCAGAATGGTGCCAGCTTCGACCTCTGCAGTCTTTTGATCTGCCCAGTCGAGCTTCTTGAAGTCTATGGCCCGTGTTTTCGGGGAATCAGGAGCATAGTTGCTGTAGTTCGGGGCGTAGTTACTGATTTTCATGATGGGTTCCTGAGATTGCGACTTTGAACTTTGACGGAGCGGCACGGCATCAATGAGCATGGCGAAGGCGGTGAAATGCAATGCAGCCGTGGGTTCGGGCAGCCGTTCGGCAATCCCGGGCGAGTCGTCGCAAGTGATTGCCCCCGAAACTGCGCTTGCCTACTTAGCCGCGCTGCGACAGAACGAAGCCCAGCTTCGCCTCCGGCAGCTTGATGCCTTGGAACTCGACACCGCTCGTCGCGAGCAGCCTGCAACGGTCGGCGACAGTGTCGCCATCCTGCCTGGCTGCCGCTTTAACAAAACGTGCATAACACGCCCCACCACTCACGGGTGGGAGGCGTTCATGTCATCTACTTCGAGCGCGACTTAGAAGCTGTTGCGAAATTAGTTAAACAGAGACTTTAGACGCGTCCAGCAAATCAAAGCGCAAGCCAGAGACATGAAGGCCTCGTGAACATGAGCATAGCGTTCGTAACGAATCTTGAGCCG
>NZ_LOVS01000138.1:0-14875 GCF_001523835.1 Burkholderia sp. ABCPW 14
ATCCCACAGGCAATACGCTCCCCCAGGCCCGTCGCGGTCACCCCGCTTCTCTCGGCCCGTGGTCTCCAGCGCCTCTGTCTCGCATGACGCCTCTTGAGGAAATTACCGCTTTCCGTCGTCTTGCCGCCCGCATTACCGCCGCGCGGTGACGTGCTTTATGAAATGAGGATTCTGCGATGCAGCATATGATATCGATTCCTAAATGTAAACATTTTTGAATCGATTTTCGATTTTGAAGCGAGTTTCAAAAATGCACTTGCTTATCACCATCATGTCGATATGGATTTTTAAAATACGCTTAATCGAGTATTTACGGCACGCCTTCTGAAAAACGACATCGCACCCTCATCGCGATCCATATTCGCGCGACGAATAATTCCGCCTTCTGACGCACCGAAGCGCGCTTACCGGAATCAATGCCCGCCGCTCGCGAGCCCCATATACATCACGCGGCCATTGTCCGCCGGGTCGACCATCACCCGCACCCGCTCGCCGATGCGCGGAATATTCCCCAAATCGATGAATTGCTTGATCGTCACGTCCCACGATGCGCCATTGTGGTGAATGCGCAGATCGATCCGCATCATCGGCACGTTATTCAGCGTCACGCCGGTTTGGCCGATATTCACGACGTCGGCAACGGCCTCATAACCGTTCTTCACAACGGTCTGAGCGCGGACCGACGACATGACCGTCGACAAGGTCATTGACGTCGTCACTACCACGAAAATCAGGACAATCGCTACCAATACGCCGACGACACTGATTATCGAAGTCTGGAACATAAATACGCTCCTTTTCCATCAATAAGACACTCCTGGTTGATTTCGAGAAGAGCCTCGATTACTCCGCCCGTAAACCGACGTTTATACGATAGTTTCGTGATCATTCAAGCGGCTTTCGCGACGATGACGCGACGCGCCGTACGTCGCGAAAGCCGTCCGGCTCGCCGCCACCGCCGGTGCAACAGCCGGCTGCCGGCGCGATGCGCGACAGGTCGTTACTTGCGCGCTTCGTTCAGCGTCGCGTCGCTCGTCTCCGTCGCCGAAGACGTCGCCGACGTCGGCGCCGACGCAGCCGAAGGCGACGACGACGGCGAGCGCACCGTTGCGATCGCCTTGCGCGTGCGCGAGGACGTCGCCTGCACCGCCTCGTCGGTCGCCGAACGCACGCCCTGGTTGACCTGCGACGTCGCCGCCTGCGTCACCTGCTCCTTCACCGACTGAAACAGCTGGCCCAGTTGCGCATGGCCGTTCACCGAGATGAGCCCCGCCACGACCCCTGCCAAGATTCGTTTCGACATCGAAATATCTCCATCCTCACAATAGATTGAAACGGGCGCGCCGGCGCGCGCCCGGTACTCGCCTGTGCATCGCCAGGCGTCGCGCGACGCGCGACGACGCCCGCGCGCAAAGCGCGCTGACGCCGACGCAACTGCCCACGCAGCCAAACCGCATCACTTGCCCGTCCTGAACGGCGCGAAGAAGATCGACGGCATTTCCTCCGGGAAGCCAACGGCGTTGGTCGGACGCAAATCGCGCATGTCGACGTTGAAGTCGTAAGTCTTCTGACGTTGCTGGTTGTCCTGATGGATCATCACCTGCTTGTCGACCGCGGACTTGATCGTCGACATGTGCTCGAGCATCTTCGAGCCGACCTGCTGAACGTTGCCGATCAGGCTGCTCGCGTTGCTCGACGACGCGGTCGACAAATCCGGGATCGAGTTCATGAACGGCTGCGCCATCGAGCCGCTCGCGTCCTGTCCGTACTGGTGCGCGTTGCTGCATGCGGCGAAGATTTCCTTCGGATCAATCATGTCGTGCTCCTTTCTAGTGTGCGCGCCCTTCGGCGCATGAATACCGATGCTCGACGCATCACGACGGACACCTGAACGACTGCAGGATGCCCGACCATATCGGCGACGGCAGCGTCAGTGCCTGCCATTCGATCCGGACCGTGCCGAGGCTCGTCTGATACAGCCGCTCGCGCCGGTCCGCCGTTCCCGTGCCGCCGACCGCCTGCCCCGCATCGAAGAAACGGAACAGCGCCCACGGCCCGTCGAACTGCAGCGTCGTCATCCGACCGTCGACGGACTTCAGTTGCAGCTTGATCGCCAGCTGCGTGTTCTGATTGGTCCAGTCGATCCGGTGCGGCGACGTCACGCCGTGCGCGAAGCGCAGCGTCTGCCCGCCGACCGCGAGCTGCGCTTCGGACAACTGCGAATCCATATCGATGAAGCGCAGCACGGTCGACACGCGCAGATGTCCCGAATCGTCGAGCATCGCGCCGCGGATGCGGTCGGCCGTCTCGTACGAGCCGAGGACCGATTGGCTGACCATGCCGTTCGGCCCGCCGTTCGAGCGCAACGCCTGCCACGGCTTCGCGGACGTGTCGACGTAAGCGGCGAGGTGATCGCGGAAGTAAGTCGCCATCAGCCCTTGCGAGCTGAACAATCGTTCGAAGTCCTCGACGCCCGCATCCGCCTGCGTGTTGCGGCGAAGCGGATAGCGGCTCGTGAAGCCCTGATCGCAGACCATCTTCGTCGCGCCCGCCGCGCCACGGTTGAGCAGCGCGCCCGATTCGCGCGTCGTCATCGTGCTGCCGCTGCTCACGAGGTCGAGCATGATTCCGCGCACGGGCTCCGGCTGACGCGCGGCCGTTTCCTTCAGCCGCGAGAACGCGTCGTACTGCGCCGGCAGCACCTGGCCCGCCTGCAGCGCGCCGTTGACGAGCCCGAGCTGCCGGTACAGCGGCTCGAAGAGACGCGACAGCGGATTGTTCGCAATCGAGTTGTTGCGGTTCAGCTGCGCGGCGAGCTGGCGGATCGCCTGGAAGTGCTCCTCGACGACGTGCTCGGGCAACAGCACGGTCCGGTAGTGCTGGCCGCTCAGCTCGCCGACGATCTGCCGCCGCCCCTTCTCGAAGCGGTACTTCTGGCGATCGATCCAGCTGTCGATGTTGCCTTCGTCGCTCGCGCCCGTGAGCGTCGTCTCGCGCGCGGCGAAACGCAGCAGGTTCGCGAGCGGCGATTGCGCCTCCATCATCGCCGCGGCGAGCTGCGACGCATCGTCGAGGCCCGTCACGCCGCGCACCGTCACGTCGTTCAGGAAGTTCTGCCACGCGCCGATGTAATCCTGCAGGAACTGATTGCGCGCGGAATCGCCGAGCTTCTGCACGAGTCCGTCGATCTGGAAGCTGTTGCCGGAGAACGTCTCGTCGCGCAGTACCCAGCTCTCTTCCTCGAGCATCGCGCGCGCGCTCTTTTGCAACCGCGGCAGGAACACGTCCGTGTAGCCCGCGCGCGTGAACCAGCCGGATACCGCGGTGTCGGTCGACGGCACGTTGCTGCGCATCCGCAGGCTCATCGCCGCTTCGAAGCCCGCCGCGCGCGACAGCGAGATGTCGTTGACCTGCTGCGGCAGCCCTTGCGCGTGGATGTGCTGCAGCACGCGCGTGACGAGCGGAATCTGGGCGGCCTTCGCGCGCGCCGAGCGAACGAGGTTCGCGTCCTCCGGCGTCGCCGGCACGTTCTTCAGCGACATCAGCGTGCGCACGTGCGCGAGCAGCGCGCGCCGGTCGTCGTCCGAATACTGGCCGCCCGACAGCGCGTCCCAGCGGCTGTCGAGCCAGCGCACGACGTCGTCCGCCGAGCGTCGATCAGGACGGCAAAGCATCAGATAGATCTTCAGCGTCTGATAGATGTCGCCCGCGCCGCCGTCGACCTGCGACACGAGCGTGCGCCGCACCTCGTTGTACAGCTCCGGCATCAGCATCTTCTGCAGATGGCGGTAATAAGTGTCGCGCGCCGTCTCGGCGACGAGCCCGTGCTCGAAGTACGGCGTCGCCATCCCCTGCGCGGCGTCCTCGGCCTGCAACTGCGCGTAGCGCATCTGGTTCGCGATCTCGATGAGCGGCGAGCCGCCGTCGTTGCCGTACGACACCTCGGCCTGCGCAAGCCGCTTCGCTTCGGTGAACTGCGCCCACACGCCGTCGAGGTAGTCGCGCTCGGTGACGTAGCCCCAGCCGAACCACAGCAGCAGGCACAGCGCGACGATCGGCACCGCGGTCCAGCGCAACGCATCGCCGATGCGGCCGCGCCACGACTTCGCGCCGCTCGGCCGCACCGAATCTCGCTCGAGCGACACTTGCCGGATGAGCGGGTTCCACAGGTCGTTCAACGCCCGCGACGGCACGGGCAGCCCCGACGATCCGGGGCCGGCGGCGCCCGCCGGATGCGCATCCGCGAGCTCGGCCATCGAACCGAGCCACACGCCGCGCAACCGCGCCGCCGTATGCGTCTCGCCCGGCGCGAGCGCGACGTGCAGCCACGCGACGAGCGCCTTCTGCAAGCGGCTCAGCGTCTCGACGAAACGCAGTTGCGCATGGTTCATCGTCACTTCGGTCGCGGCGGGCGCCGAATACAGCACCTGCTGCTGGACCCGCTGCTGCAGCCCTTGCAGCGCGTGGTGCCAGGTCGCATCCGCGCGTGCCGCATCGGCTTCAGCGCCGTCGTCGGGCAAACTGAAGCCGACGCCCTTCGCCCATTTCGACGCGTCGAGCAGCGACAGCGTCGACACCGCGCCGTCGAGCCGATCGAGCCCGTTCAGCGCGACGTACACCTGCACCTGCTGGCCGAACGCCTCGCGCATTTCGTCGAGCCGCGCGCGCACCGAATCGGCGAGACGCTTGCGCGTGTCGAGCGGCGCATCGATCATGTCGACGCCGTCGAGGCACAGCACGACGCCGCTGATCGGCGCGCCCTTGCGCATCCGCCGCATCCCGCGCAGCAGCTTGCGCCACGCATCGAGCTCGTTCTCGTCGACGCCCGCGCGCAGGCTCCAGCGGCCGCCGACGTCGAACCACACCGCGTCGCGCGTGATGCGGAAGTTGAAGTCGTCGCCGCGGCCGTACGTCGCGTCCGAGCCGAGCACGCGATCTTGCAGCGAGCCGGACACGCTGACCGCCTTCGCGACGAAACTCGACTTGCCGCTGCCTTCCGAGCCGAGCACCAGATACCACGGCAGCATCGCGCGATGCTGGCGCGTCAGCGCGCCGACCCAGCGCTTCCAGCGGCCGCGCGGCTCCTTCTGCCAGCGCTCCTTCAGTTGCTGGTCGAGGCTGCGTAGATGCTTGTCGACGAAATCGGGCTGCTTCGTCTTCGGCGCGACCTTGACCTGTCGCGGACTCATCGCGAGCCGCGCCCAGAGCCGCGCGAGCGGCGGCCAGAAGCCCCAGATCAGCACGAGCGCGACGAGTATCTCGCGCACCCAGATGGGGCCGAGCGGATGATAGATGCCGAACGCGAAGAGCGGCCCCACCCACCAGATCAGGACGGCGATCAGAATCGCCGCGAAAACTCTCAAGCTCGTGCGAATCATGGCTGACGGCCCTCCGTCTTCGTCGCATACGGCAGTTGCCCTTCAGGCGCGATCTCGACGCCGTCCGGCATCACCGGGCGCGCCGCCGCCTGGCCGGGCGTCACCGGCTGCTGCAGGTTCACGTTGCGGTCGCGGCGCTGCGCGCCGTCTGGAATCACCTTCCACAGCACGTCGACGCGACGGTTGCGTTCGTACGCGGCGCTCGTCGGTGCGGTGTCCATCGGCTGCGTGTCGCCGCGCCCCGAGTACTCGATGTTCCGCTGCACCGCGTTCTCCGGCGCGCGCGCGCCGCCCGGCAGCGCGGTCGTGCGCAGCTCGTCGGCGACGGTGCGCGCCCGCGCTTCCGACAGCGCCTGGTTGTCCGGGAACTCGCTCGTGCGGATCGGCCGCGAATCGGTATGGCCGATCACCTCGAGGTCGCCCGGCCACGGCGCGAACGCGAGGCCGAGCCGCTCGATGTTGTGCATGAAGTCCGGCCGGACCTTCGCCTTGCCGACGTCGAACGCGCCGTCGCTCTTGAACACGAGCAGCCACCCTTGCGGATGCTTGTACGCGGTCAGCCACCCTTCCGTCAGGATCTGCGGCAGCGGCGGCGGCAGCGTCTCGGCGATGTTGATCGTGCGCGTCGGCGGCATCCACGCGGCGAGCGCGTTGCGGATCGGCCGCCCCTGCGAATCGAGCCAGAGGCTGATCGCGCCGTAGGCGAGCACGAGCACGCCGAGCGCGACGGCCGCCGCGCGGCCGGCCGTCCACCACGAGCGACGCCGCGTCGCGGGCACGACGAGCTCAGTGCCGAGCGGCTCGGGCGGCACGTGATGCCAGATCAGCGCATGCAGTTGCGAGCGCAGGTCCTGCAGCAGCACGTCGCCGCGATCGAGCACGCGGTAGCGGCCCTGCCAGCCGAGCGACAGGATCAGTTCGTAGAACGACAGAAGCGGGATCGGCGGCTCGTCGGCCTTCATCCAGCGCGACAGGTCGGAGAATGCGTCTTCTCCGCCCCATGCGTCATCGTGGAATTCGACGAGCAGGCTGCGCTCGCCGTCATACACGACCTGCGAGTGCTCGCGCGCCGAATCGTTGACGGTCTCGTCGAGATACGTGCACAGCAGGTACGACGCGTCGCGGATCTGCTCCCATTCGCAGCCGGAGCCCGCGAGCCGCTCGCGGTAGAGCCGCACTTCGAGCCCGAGCTGCGTGCGGATCGCGGCCTGGTTGAGCGGCCCTGCCGCGAGATGCCGCTGAAGCTGCAGCACCGCGGGCAGCGCGTGCGACACGAACGGATTGTTCCAGCTTGCCTGCTGCAGCCCCGCCTTCATGATCGCCGCCTGCTCGCCCTGCGGGCTGTAGACGACGGGCACCGCCGCCCGCGCGTCGGCCGGCGCCTGCCCGCCGCCCGGCACCGGGAAGTGCAGCACCGCCGGATTGCGCGACGCGCCGTCGGCGTGCGGGTACGCGTCGGGCACGGGGCTCGCGCCGGGCACGGCCGCCGTCGACGACGCGAAACTCGATGCGCCCGAACTCGCCGCCGCACCGCCCGACGCGACCGCGTTCGTCGTGCCGGTGCTCGACACGGCGGTGCTCGTCAGCGCCGCATTGGACAGCGACGACAGCGTCGGTATGCGCGTCGCGAGATCCGGATTCGCCGCGGCGCGATCGAGCATGTTGGATGCCATCGATACGCGGCGCAACGTTGTGGAGAGGTTTCGTAGCAGGCTCATAGCAGATTGCGTCTCATGTCGTGGTTCACGCCACCTTGCCGTCTCTCAGGCCCCAAGCTTCGAAGCGAAGATCGGGGAAATCGCCGACGATGCGCAGCGCCATCGCCGAACCGGCGAGGGTCTGCTTCCAGAACGGGTCGGTCGACTCCACTTCGAAGTACGTGCTTTGGGCGTAGTAGGGAATCTGGCGCGGGGGATTGGGCAGCGCAATCAGACGCGCGCCCGGCAGTTGCAGGTCCACGAGCTTCTGGATCTGCTCGACGGCGCCCAGCTTGGTCTGCTGCGGCAGCAGTTGCCGCAGCTTCTCCGCCGGCATCGCGGCCGAAAACGCGAAAATCAACTTCTTCAGGTTCCACTGCTTGTCGACGATGCAGATGTGCACCTGGTCGCCGCGATCCTCGAAGCGCAGCGGCAGCACCGGCGTCTCGATCACGCGCGCGAGCGCCTGGCGCAGCATCATCGCGAGCGGCTCGAAGCTCGTCTGCAAGTCGTCGTGGTTGTAGCCGAGCTCGCGGTCGGCGAGCTCCTCGTCGACGCCCGGCAGCACGCTCAGGCGCCCGAGCAGGCCGACCAGCTCGTGGTACAGCATCGCGGGCGGCAGCGGATCGAACGCGTCGAGGTTCGCCAGGCGCATCCGGTACTCGGCGATCGCCTGGCGCAACAGCAGCTCGATCAGGTCGGCGACGCCGCCGCCCGTCGACAGCACACGCTGCGCGGACGTGCTCGCGAGCCGCACGCGCAGCGTGCTCTGCAGCTCGTCGATCAGCGAGCGCAGCACGAGGTGCGCGCGCGTGTCGAGAAGCGGCGGAATGAAACGCGGATCGAGCGATACGGTGCGGCTCGCGTTGCGGCCCGCGACGCGCGCGATCGGCAGCGCGACTTCGTCCGAGCGCAGCTGCGACTTCCAGCAGAGGCGCGTGACGAGCTGCCCGGTCTCGATCGTCAGGCGCCGCGGCGTGCCGGGCGCGTCGAGGCCGACCGCGAGATCCGGCACTTCGGTCGACACCGCGCGATAGCGCGACGCCGACGCGACGTCGCCGAACGCCATCTCAGGGCCGCCCGTGCGCGCCGATTGCAGCGCGAGACACGCGATATCGCCCGCCTGCGCGAACTCGGTTTCGAGCGGCGGCGGCAGCGGGTCGTCGGACGGCAGCGAGAACGCGGTGCCGTCCTGGAACACGCCGCGCGCGTGACGCAGCCCGAGCCGGCCGAGCCCCAGGCCGTCCTGATCGAGATCGAGCAGCGTGAATCCCCAGCCGTGATTCGACGTCTGACCGAGCCGAAGCGCGGCCTGATGCGCGAGATGCCGCTCGAGCTGCTGGAAGTGCTGCGTCTCGATCAGCATGCCGTCGCTCCACGCGACCGGTCCTACCGGCAGACTGCTCATTGCCTGCTTCTCCTTGTCCCATAGGTGGTTTTCGTCTTGCGCGCGGGCTGCGGCTCGTCGATGCGGATCACCGATGCGGCATCCGCGCCGGCGATGGGCACCGGCCCCGGCAACAACGCGTTGTAAATGCCGTCGCGGTCGAGCCAGACGGCCATGTGAATCAATCCGCGGCCCTCGATGCGGATGCGCAGCGGCGCATAGTTCGCCGGCCGACGCGCGTAGTCGGCGTCGGTCACGAGCCAGAGGTCGCCCGAGCGCGGCAGGTTCAGCGAGAACTGCAGCACCTGGTTCGGTGCGATCACGTGGCGCGAGTCGGCGACGACCGTGCTGTCCTGACCGCGCGACGCGCACGACGAGTCGTCGCTGCCCTGCGTCGGCAGCCAGTCGGCCGCGCCCACGACGTAGACGCACGTCTGCACAGGGCGCGGCTCGCCCGTCGGCGCGACGTTCAGCCGGCCGCCGCCGACGAGCGTCACGTGCAGCTGCCGCGGCTCCTCGGGCTTCGACGAAGAAAACATCGAGCAGCCCGCGAGCAGGCAAAGCGCGACCGCCGCGGCGAACGATTTGAAGGGGCCCATCATGCAACGCACGGTGTTCAGCTGAGGGTCATCGTGATCGTCTGCGACGGCGCGACGGAATTTCCGGCCGTGTTCTGGTTGTTCGGCAGATTCGTGTCCGTGAGGCGCGTCTGCGGCGCGCCCTGGATCATCACCTTGCCCGAGCCCTTCACGTGTCGCGACGGCCCCGAGACGGTGCCCGACGCGACACCGCCCATCGAGCCCGGCTCGTCGCTGTGCGTGACCGGAATGATCGTGTTCAGGTTGTGCACCGGACCGCCCGCATAAATGATGTTCGGCACGTTCGGCACGGCCTCGGGCTTGTTCGCGATGTTCGGATACGACACGGGAATCGCAAGAGGCGGCGTCTTGCAGACGTCGGCGCCCGACAGCGCCATCCCTCCGGCAGAGCAATTTGCAAACATGACAACCTCCTTCAAAAAACCGGGCGCGAGCGACGCTCAGCCCATATGGATCTGGCCTGCGTCGATCTTCAGCAGCGACTGCGCCGTGACGACCGCGCTCTTCGCATGCATCGCCATGTGCCGCTCGGTGTGGACGACCGTGCTGCCCGCATGCGTCGCGTCGGTGCCGCTCACGTGCGTCTGGCGCTCGGCCGCCGCCTGCGTGATCACCTGCGCTCGGCTCGCGAGCTGCGCGGCCTCGAGCGACAGCCGGTCGCGCGCCTCGACGCGCACGTCGCGCGCACGCAGCGCGACGTGCGCGTCGCCGAAATCGAGCGTCACCTCGTCGCTCACCTCGTCGCTCACCTCGTCGCTCGCCTCGTCGCGTTCGAGCACTGCGAGCACCCAGCAGCGCTCGCCGTCGCGGCAGATCTGCACGAGATCGCCCGGATGCGGCGCGACGACGCAGCTCACCGCCTTCTTCGCGCGCAGCACGACGCCGGGCCGCACGGTGACGAGCCATTCGCCCGCCGCCGTGCGCTCGCCACCGACGCGCGCGAGCATCGTCGTCGCAGCAGCGGGCGCGGACGATGCCGGCTCGCGCGGCGGCGCTTCCGCACGCGCGTCATGTGCACCCGGCCCCGCGTCGCGCACCCGCGCGCCGCCCTTCATGATTCGCGTCAGCGCATGACGCGATGCCGCGTCGTCGTCGCACTCGTATGCAAGCGTGTCGTGCACGGCAGACATTTCCCGCATGCTCATCGTCAAACTCCTCTTGCTCCGGGTTGGACTCGCTGCCACCAGAGCTGGTCGTCGGCGCCGGTGGCCTCCTCGAAAACCGCATCCCGCGCATCCGCCGCGCTCCATGCCTGGCGTGGCTGGCCGACCAGGTTGCCGCCGCGGCAGTCGGCGCCGTGCAGGTCGACGCGCTCGAGATGCACGCCGCGCGCGTCGAGCTGCTGCAGGTGCGCGCCCGACAGATTCACCCGCGTGAGCCACGCGTCGCGCAATGCGATCCGCGGCGCGCGCACGCCTTGCAACGCGCTGTCCACGACGCTCGCGCTGTCGAAGATCGCCTGCGACAAATCGCTGTTCGTCACGGTCAGGCCGTTGACGCTCGCATGATCGAAGCTCGCGAGCGGCAGCCGGCTCGCATGGATCTCGCCCGTCGTCCACGTGCTGTGCGACCACGCGGCCTGGTTCAGCTCACAGCCGTGCACGGTCATCCGCTCGATTCGCGAGTCGATCCAGCGCACGTTGATGCCGCGGCATTCGACGAGCACGGTGCGCAGAAAACCGCTTTGCCCGGCGATCAGGTTCTCGAGCCCGACGGCTTCGAGCCGCAGATCGGCGAGCTGGCTGCCGATCCACGACGTGTCGCTCCAATGGCCGCCGCGCAGCGTGACGCCCGCGTAATCGCCCGCGACGAGCGACACATGCGCGCTGCGCACGCCGTCGAACGTCCAGCCCGCGCCCTTCGACTGCGCGCACACGACGTCCTTCAGCAGGCTGCCCGTCCACGCGCCGCCTTCGATCTCGCATTCGTTGAACGACACGCCGCGCAGCGCGCTCTGCGTCCATGCGCCCGCGCGGATTCGGCTCGACTCGTGCGTGAGCTTCAGCAGCTCGCAGCGATCGAAGCGATTCGCGTCAAACGTGCAGTTCACGAAGCGCAGATTCGACAGCCGGCAGCCGGACCATTCGACGCGATCGAAGTGGCAATCGATGAAGAGCGTGTCCGCGAGCGCGACGTCGCGCTGCGGCGACGCGTAGTGCTGCCCTTCGACGACTTCGGGCAGCGGCGGCGGCGGCACCGTTGAGCGGATCGTGCTCATCCCACCCTCCTCGGCACGTCGAGCTGGCCCGCGTTCAGATTGCCGCGCCACGCGCCCGCTTCCGGCGGATGGATCCACGACGTGCGGACCCGGACGAGATTGCAGTCGCGCATCCGCGTCTGCCGCATGTCGGCGCCGTACAGCATCGCCTCCTTCAGCGAGCAGCGATCGAACGACGTGCCCGTCAACTGCGCATGCATCACGTTCGCGCCGTCGAGCACCGTGCGGCTCCAGTGCGACTGCTGCGCTTGCAGGTGCTGCGCGTTCAATTGCATGAACGAACAGTGATCGATCTGCACGCGGTCCGCGCGCAGCTCCTGCAAGCTCGACGACTTGAACACGCAATCGGTGAGCCGCGCGCCGTTGATCGACGTGCCGTGCGACAGCACCGCGAACGTCAGCATGCTGCGCTGCCAGACGCTCGCCGACAGGTCGGTCAGCAGGATGCTCGGCTTCGAAAGCGTGCACTGCGACACCGCGAGGCCCGCCATTGCGCATTCGACGATCGCGAGATCGTCGGCGCGCACGCGCGTCCAGGTCCAACCGGGCGCGCTCACCTCGGACCACGACACCGAGCTCCATTCGACATCCTGAATGTCCCCGCGCACGCCGCCGCGCCCCTGCACCGACAGCATCGCCCACGAGCCGCCCGCGACCTTCAGGTCGTCGAGCCGACACTCGTCGATCGAGATCCGCTCGATCTCGATGTTCAGCCACGCGCTGCGCTCGAGATTGCAGCGCTGGATCTTGCCGCCTTTCCACCAGCCGTCGCTCATCTTCACGTCGGCGAACGAGCAGTCGACCGCATGCACCTGATTGAGCCGGCAGTTCGTCCATTCGCTGCGATCGAGCGTGCAGCGCTCGAAGCGCACGTCGTCGAACTTCCAGCCGTCGAAGCGCAGCGACGACAGATCGGCGTCGCGAATCGTGACGCTCGACAGCTCGGGCGTCTTCGCCTGACGCAGCCGGGTCCGCCAGTTCTCGCCGCCGCGCGCCGCGCCCGGCAGCTTCGCGTTGCGATTCGCTTCCTCGAACGCGGAGAGCCGCTCGCTCGCGTCGCGCGCCTCGATCAGTTGACGGCGGTTCTGCTCGACCCGCGCACGGACTTCTTCATAGCCGCGCGGCGCCGGAGCGAAGCGCGGGTGGTCTTCCGTGTCGAGGATCATCTCCCAGGTCCAGCCCTTCGCAATGGCGGGCATCAGTTCGTGATCCGCCTGCTGCAGGGGATCAGTGCAATTCAGGTCCGTGCGCAGATCGGCGAATTTCATCAGCGCGTCGACGTCGATCCGCTCGGCCTCGTCCTTGAATGCGGCGACGAGCATCGTCGGGCTGTCGTCGAGCAGGAAATCGAGCGCGACCGCGCCGTTCCACCACAGCACGCCGATGCCGCGATCCGGCAGGAACCACACCGTCTGCGGCTTGAACGACAGGCGCTCGATGCCAGGACGCCCGTTTCGCGTCACGAGCGCGACCGGCGCGAGACGCGGCAGCTCGCCCATGAAGCCCTCGCCCTGCGGCCCGAAGCCGCTCAGCTCGAAGCGCGCGCCGGGCGCCCAGCATTCGCCGCGCGCCCACTGGTCGGGCGCCGCCTGCTGGAAGAAGCGCAGATCGACGTCGGCGGGCCAGCCCATGTGCGTGCCGTCCTGCGCCATCGCGTCGACGGTGCCGGGCCGCGTCGGCATCCATTGCGTGCGCTCGGGCCAGTCGCTGCCGATCGCGCCCATTGCCGCGAGCGGCGCGGGACCGACGCCGAACGTGCGCAGTTGCTGCAGCGGCGGCGCACCCGATGTCACGCCGAACGGGTTTTCCTGCGCGCCGCCCGCCGCCGCGTGCCGGTGATCGACCGCGATGCGCGCGAAGCCGCCTTCCTCGTGTTCGTCGCCGAGCGACGTCGCACACGAGACGATCTTGCGCACGCCGTCGAGCTCGACCCACGCGGTCCAGTCGACATCGCGCGTACGCGCGCCGGGCTTGACCGGATGCACCGAATGGCCGGCGAGCAGCCATTCGGCGCGCTGCTTCGGCAACGCGGCTTCATACAGCGGCAGCGACGGCGCGGCCGCCTTCAGCGCCTCCCAGACGGCCGCTTCGTGCACGAGGATCGACGGCTGATCGAGCCGGAAGCCCATCCCGATGCTGATCGCGAGCATCGGCTGCGCGCCGATCTGCGTATTCGTCGTGGCCACGAGGGCCGCTTGTGGTTTGATATGTCGCATAGGTCAGTTCTTCGTCTGCATCCCGAGCTTCTTCAGATCGATGCCCACGTCCTCGTAGCTCGCTCCCGTATACGAGAAGCTGAAGCCGGTGACCGACATCTTGCTGCCCGTCGTCGATACGCTCGAACCCGTCGTGCCCACCGAACTGCCGGTGGCCGACATGCTCGAGCCCGTCATGCCCACCGAACTGCCCGTCGTCGACATCGACGTACCGGTGATGCTCGTCGAGCTGCCGGTATTCGACATCGACGTGCCGGTGATGCTCGTCGACGTGCCGGTCACGGACGTACTCGTGCCCGTCATGCTGTTCGACGTGCCCGTGTATGACAGCGACACACCGGTGATGCTCTCCGACTGGCCGGTCGTCGACATCTTGACGTCGGTCCACGACGACGAGATGCCCGTCATGCTGTTCGACACGCCCGTCACCGAATTGCTGGAGCCGGTGATGCTCGTCGCCACGCCGACCATCGACGTCCCGACGCCCGTAAAGCCCGTGTCGACGCCCTTGAATCCGGTGGATACGCCAGTGAAGCTCGTATCGACGCCGGTGAAGGACGTCGACACGCCGGTGAAGCTCGTGCTCACGCCGGTGAACGACGTGCTCAGGCCGGTGAATCTGGCGGACACACCGGTGAAGCTGACCGACAGCCCCGTGTACGACACCGAGATGCCCGTGAAGCTGACGGAGATCCCGACGACCGACGTCGACGTGCCCTTCACCGACAGGTTCAAGTCCTGCGCGATCGACGTCGAGCTGTTGCGCTCGACCGTCTGCTGCGCGTCGCGCTCCGCGTGAATCATCACGCGCTCGGCGCCGTGCTGATCGTCGAACGTCAATTGGCTCGCATTCGGAAAGCCGCCCGCGCGCTTGATCGAACGCGTGACGAGGCCGGTGTAGCGGATGTCCTTCGGCAGGTCGTACGGCGTCGGGTTTTCGCCGTTGTAGACGATCCCCGTCGCGAGCGGACGATCGAGATCGCCGTCGACGTAGATCACGATCACTTCCTGCCCGACCCGCGGCATCGCGATCACGCCCCAACCCTTGCCCGCCCATGCCTGCGTCACGCGAATCCAGCACGACGCATCCGCTTCCGTCGTCTTGTAGCGGTCCCAGTGAAAGTGCACGCGGATCCGGCCGAGCTTGTCGGTATGCACTTCCGACATCTCCGGCCCCACCACCGTCGCGCTCTGGATGCCCGGCACTCGCGGCTTCCTGGTCAGGAGCAGCGGGTGATATGGCTGGTCGTCCTCGAGCGCGCGGAACTTGACCGCGACGTTGCGGCCCTGCGACGTACTATCCGGTCCGTCCTGAATGAACGTCAGCTCGCTGTTCGTCACGTAGTACCGACGATTGCGCTGCGCGGCAGGATGACCGAC
>NZ_LOVS01000139.1:0-4186 GCF_001523835.1 Burkholderia sp. ABCPW 14
CTTCAGATTGATCTGCTCGCGCAGCGGTTGGCGGAAGAAATCTCCCTCTGTCACCGGCAACTTCGGACCCATCCACACCTCGTCAGGATTTGCAGGATTCACGCGTCAATATGCCTGCTTCCTGCAATTCCAACAACACCGTTTCGGCATCACAGCCTTTCCGTATAAGCCGTCCAGGATTGTTCAGGTTCGACTTCATAGGTTGCCACAATCAATCTCCAATTGACGGTCACCCCGGCATGCGCATTTCGTCGAGGCACGCAGTCGCCGAGCGGGGCGCTAGATGTACGGTCCAGCCGACGCGCGGGAATAAAAAGGCGATCGTCGAAATCGACGATCGCAAAACCGCCTGCTCCGAGGCAGATCGTAGGGCGAGCAGACGGTGGCCGATGCGAGCGGTGCGGTAATGTTTCGCTTACGTGGCGAGCGCGGCTGCCCCGGAGCGAATTCGGCAGAACAGTTCAAGCCTCACTAGGACGGCACTCGTGGAGGAGGAGCGCCCCACGCAAGTGATAATGCATCAAGGTTGGAAAAATGAGATCGCATTACATAACCATATTCCTTAACTATCACCGCACACCGTTGGATGGATTTTCCATTGATATCTCTGACGACACATCCGTGAAGATCACTGATATAGTTGGAATACGGGCATGGCTTGTTTTGGCATTATCGACAGCCGGCAAAATTATGCGGCAGACTGTAACTTCACGCGTTCTCAATATGCATCCGATTGCATGAATAATCATATGAGATTGCACCATGAAATCCGATAGCGCCATTATTAGTTTTATAGAAAATTTCCCAACCTCAGCAAGCCTAAAAGAAGCAGACACTGGCAAATACATCATAAACAATGCACACAACTCACTTCAATTCGGAATTAAAAATCCAAAAGATCTTATTGGGTTAAGAATACAAGATATTAAATTCAATCAACCAGATTGGGGGGCGCAGTATGCGAGATCGATAGAACGTCTCGATCTTTCGGCACGAGAGAAAAAGTCTCATGTGATGGGGAGGCATCAATTTCTAGACGATTGCGGAGAGGCTCAAGTTGAAGAAATGGTGAAATTTCCAGTAATCGGTGTTCGAGGGAACATACTTGGAATAGTCACATATCGGAACGATATCACGCGAACACTCCCGCCAATCAATGTATATAGGCTTTACAAAAAATTCTATAATTCTATAGAATCAGTCAATCGGACACTCATTTATTTTAAAATTGACCGACATTTTATCAATCCGCTTACGGACGCGCAGATTCAAGTATTTCTTCTAAAGGTAGAGCGATTAACCAACAAGGAAATTTCCAAATTTCTCCACATCTCGGACCGAACCGTTGAGTGTCATTGCACTGCCCTACGTAACAAATTGATTGATGAAAATCTCCCTTACGTTCTATCTCTTGTGAAGGGAGAGGCATTTCGTGCGATCGAAATTTAACCCAACTTTAAAGCTCGCACTTTCGGCCAATCTTTTCGAGTGGTATGAATTTTCACTCACTGCTTTTATGGCGCTGGAAATTGGTCGGCTCTTCTTCCCCGCCGGAAGTGACAAGACAGCACTAATGCTGAGTTTTTCGGTGTTCGCGAGCAGCTACTTGGCGCGGCCTCTCGGCGGTGTGTTCTTCGGCATCTTGGGGAACAGACATGGGGCTGGTGTGGCACTCAAATTCAGCATGATTGGTATGGCGGTACCAGCATCACTGATTGCATTTCTCCCTACTTATCGGACATCAGGCTATATGGCAACCGGCCTATTGCTGGCGTTGAAAATGCTACAAGGATTTTGCGCGGGTGGAGAAATGCCTTTAAGCGGATATTTTGTGGCACTTAACACGGGCGAACGAAATCGGGGCCTCTATTGCGCCTTCACCGTGGTTAGTGGCTTTCTGGGCATGCTGTTGGCGTCTGGAACCGTTTTCGCCTTGCCATATTTGGTGGACGCATCCCATCGATTTGCAAATCCGGCAGTCGCTGGTTATGGGGTAGAGCCGTGGCGCTGGCCATTTTTACTTTGCACCCCATTATCAATTTTAATCTATTTGCTACGATCATCGATCAATCAAGATCTGACCTTGCAGACGCGCCGTTCGTCTCACGGGAAACCGACGTTACCCCTCTTTCAGGCTTTTGTCCTCGTTGCATTTATGGAGGTTGTTATTTATTCGATATTTGTGTGGATGCCGAGTTATTTGCACAGTTACGTCGGAGTTTCTAGTTTCAATGCACACATTTCAAACGTAGTATCTCTCGCAATATTTTCCGCATCGATGATTGTCTCAGGATACGTTGCGCGTTTCATAAATGCATCGAGCCTGGTCCTCTGCGGCGTAGTCTCATTAGTTGTAGTCAGCTACCCGCTGTTTGAAATTCTGCAGCTCGACGATATTTCATTTTTATTATTTGCGCAGACCGTTTTTGCAATTCCATCAGGTTGCATGGTTGGTGTTATTTTTGTGGTTCTCACAGATTTATTCAAGCAAAATTGGGGGAGCCTGGGTATGGCGATCACCTATTCATTTGCCACTGCAATCTTTGGCGGAACTGCGCCCATCGTCTGTTCTTACTTGATCGAAGTGACGCATATGATAACTGCACCCGCAATCTATATTTCAGCTATTGGCCTGCTAGCCGCGCCCGTTGCCTATAGCGTCTCCTCGGTGACGCACGACGCAATTCAATTGCGTACGTCCGACTAAGCTCAATCCCATATGCCGTTCGCCTTAATTCCTTTGGTCCTGCCGCCGAATGTTTATGAAGTACTCAACCAAGTTGCCGTCAACCTACTTGATCACGCCAGAACCTTCGGATGCCACGCCGTTAATCAATTTCATCATGGATTTGGAGCGGGCGTTAAAAGGCGGGATCCGTCTAGTGCAGCTACGCGCGAAAACCGTGACTGCGGTGCAGTATGCCTGGCTGGCCGAGCGAGCACTCGCTTGTTGTCGGCGATACGACGCTCGTTTACTTGTGAACGCGCCAATTGAAGTGGCACTGACACTCCAAGCAGATGGCGTCCATCTCACCAGCACCCGCCTGATGGCCTGCTCGAGTAGACCGTTGCCTCCCGAGTTGCTGCTTTCGGCAGCCTGCCATGATGAACATCAAATACGGCATGCCGATTCAATCGGAGTCGATCTAGTAACGGTCTCGCCGGTTCTGCCAACTGCCACTCATACCACCGCCACGCCCCTTGGCTGGTCGCGTTTTCATGAGCTGGCGGCACTGACGTCGACTCCGATCTATGCACTGGGCGGGATGTCGATCGATACCTTGGACGATGCGCGCAATGCCGGTGCATACGGCATAGCCGCAATTCGTGCATTTTGGGGAAGCGCGGTTGAGAAATCGTAATTTGTAAGGTACAGGTGGTGAAATCATGATCAATCGGAGAACGAGGTGACTGGCGCAAATTTGGTGAATCGGCGCGGCGGAATCTAATCGAGATATCCCGATACACAACCGGAACTGATGGCTTGATCTCATCGCCGTCGAAAGCTGCCAACCGAGTTCGCCAAGGATTTGGTTGACTATCGACCGGTAGCCCGACCAAGTGAGTTCATGATAGCGTTGGCCACGCAATGAGGAAATCATCGCGCGATAGGCCGGCGATCCACTTGGGAGATCGCCCTCGACCACTCCATGTCTGGCCTGTAGCTGGGTTTCGGTATTTAGGCGGAACAGGCTCCTTGCGTTTGTGTGCACCCCTTATTTCCGTCCATGCGGAATTGATTTGTTCGGGCAATATACCGTACGTTCTTACGACGTCTCGGATCAGTGAAAGGGCCGTTCCAATTTCTCGCTCGCGCGCCGCCTCAGCCTCTTTGGCGAGAATTTGAAGTCTCATCTTTAGCTCTTCATATTTCAACACTTTGTATTCCTATATATAAATTATCATCAACTTCAAATCCTGTGAACTTCGCTTTCCGGGTTCCGGATTTTTGCAGCACCCGTCGATGACACGCTCGAATAAAAAGGCAATCGCAAATTTCAACGATCGCAAAACCGCCCACTCCGAGGCAGACCGGATAAAAGCAGGCGGTGGTCTGAGACTATTGAGAATTACTGAATCCATGACAACCGATTTTCTGCCGGTGCGTTATACAGTCATCACGCTGAATGGAGGTTCGGTTGATGGCCAAAATGGACGAAGCTACGCGCAAGCGGGTGCGTGCTGG
>NZ_LOVS01000140.1:0-646 GCF_001523835.1 Burkholderia sp. ABCPW 14
CCTGACCGAGTTGAAGCACACCGCTCGATGCAAGCTCAAGCGCGGCCAGAAGCGCAAATCGATCATCGCTGCTTGCTGGAAGCAAGCCGAGCTTTGGTGATGTCATGATTTACGTAATTCTCAATAGGCTCCCGAAATCCGGATCGTCATACGGCAGCATCGCGCCGCTGAGGAACGGCACATAGTCCGGGTAGCCCGGCAGTGCTCCGTTCACGAAATTCGGAACCGCCTCGACAGCACCAAGTGCCGTGTTCCACGCTGCGCGCCCCGTATCCTTCACCACGCTCGCCAGTGTGCCGCAGTTGTGGCCCGCCGCGCATGTGTTGTTTTGTGTCTCATTATGAGCCGCCGTCATCGCGCCCTGCACGTTCTGGCCCAACACGCCGGCTGCCGCACCACCCAACAGGGTCGCGATCGCATTTGCCGCCATCGCCGACACAGCCCCGCCAATCGCCCCGGCGGCACACTCGCTGCCTTGCGCCGCGGACGCAACACAGCCTAAGCCTGCATGTGCGCTACGTAGTCGGCCCTGAACAATTCGTTTTGTCGCGCAGATGAAGCTACGCCGCCGACGGCGCAGCGGCTCGGAAGCTGAGCAAAGCGACGAGAATCAGGGCGTAAAAAAGCCGCAGGTTGCGCAGGATCA
>NZ_LOVS01000141.1:0-727 GCF_001523835.1 Burkholderia sp. ABCPW 14
TTCACTGGGCATTTCGATATGGATACGCTGATGCCGGCTCGTCGACGATGTAGCGAGCAGATCGTCGACTGATGGCGCGGTCCGGGTGTAGCTTTGCGCAAACCATCCGACACCGAGCTGTGATCGACCTTCGCGTGTGCTGAGCCGCGTCGATAGCAGCCGACACGGGTGTTCGCACCTCGCGCCTTTGATTGGCGCAACGACGCAGCCGACGCTCGCCACGCATTGTCGAGCGAGCGATTCATGAAAGTATCGAGTTGTTTCGCGGTGGAGAATGGGTGCTCGCTAATGTTCACGACAGGAAAGAAATCATGAAGCTAAATGGAATCGTGCCCCCGCGTATCGATGGTCGCTGCGAAGCGGTCGAACGGCATGCGAAGCGGAACGGCGACGAGCGCGGCGCCGCGGGCGAGCGGACGATGCGAAACGAGATCAAGGCCATCAGGATGGACGTCCTCAGGGAGATCCGCTTCAACAGCATCGTCAGCAATCCTGTGTTGCTCGCGAAAAGAAATCGGATTGCCACGAACATCCGCGCGGTTGGCGAGCAGATCGACAGGAAAGGGCTGATCAGCAAGATGTTCGAGGCGATCAAATGCGTCGCGCACCGAGGCCTGTATTTCGAGCGACGCGAGCTGAGAAAGCTGGATGCGTTCGTTGACCGGCACATCGGCGATCGGGCGGAAGATCGCAAGTACAAAATGGTTTAGTTTAGTCCGCGCGCCCG